>NZ_JAFLQW010000595.1 GCF_017313335.1 Phormidium pseudopriestleyi FRX01
CTATATATTGAGGTTAAAACAGCCGGTAGCCGATTTTCGTCTATTACCAACGTCTCTAGGGTTGAGTCATAATTAAATCAGACAAGTAGAGCTACAGGTTAAAGTTCTGTCATATCATGCGAGTAGCATCTTTTTTCGCGGGAATTGGAGGATTTGATTTAGGATTTGAAAGAGCCGGAATGCAGGTTGTATTTCAATGTGAAATTGATCAATTTTGTCAAGCCATATTAAAACGTCATTGGCCTAACGTACCGCTTTATGAAGACATCACAACCCTCACCCCTACAACTATCCCTCAATCTGACTTATGGTGTGCCGGATGGCCCTGCCAAGACCTCAGCAACGCCAACACAGAAAGAAAAGGACTCGGGGGAGAACGAAGCGGACTCTTCTATAAATTTATGGAACTTGTTGGAGAAGTTCAGCCGCCGTGGTTGGTCTTGGAAAATGTGCCTGGATTGCTCTGTGCCGAGCAAGGAACCGCTCTTGAGGCAGTTATCAACACGCTGGAAACGCACGGGTATTTGGGGGGATGGCTATCGTGTAACGCTCTCCATTCGGGCTTACCTCACGACCGAGATCGCGTCTTCTTTATCGCCAGTTTTAGATCCCAACGTGCCTATAAAATCTTTACTGACAGCAGCGAATTGTCTGGGAATTCTCCGCCGGGAAAATCGCGCAAAACGAAAACTGGATCCAGTATTTGTGAAAGCACTTTCAGAAACAATCCGCTTGTGGTACAACGTCGCGGAGGCTTCGGGTACACCCTGGCGAGAAATATCTGCCCCACGTTACGCGCCCAAGCTGGAAAACATCAAGGAGGTCATTCAGACCGACCAATACTCTGTGGCGAGAAACTTGACCTGGACCGAATGGGAAAGGTTGATGGGGTTTCCCCCCGGATGGACAGTCGTCGAGGGAGAGTCCTTGGTAATGCCGTCATCCCCCCGATCGCCGAATGGATTGGAAGAAAAATCCTAGAAGTTGAAATCCCTAGTCCGTCGGTTCCCTAGAGAAAAGACAAACCGGGTTTCTTTACAAACTCTCTGCTTGTTTTGCTACAAACAAAGGTCTAGAAACCCCTTGTTTTGTCCTTACTCGCTTGAAGTTTCCTTATGTTCCGAGTTGGCGCGATCGCTCCGTAGCGGCTTGTACGGCTTCGATGCAGGCAGACCGAAATCCGGCTTTTTCTAATTGGGCAACTCCGGCGATCGTCGTGCCTCCGGGACTGGTTACCCGGTCTTTCAGTTCTGCCGGGTGCAGTTTACTCTCTTGAATCAGGGTCGCGGTTCCCAATACGGTTTGTAAGGCGAGTTGGGCGGCAATAGTTCGGGGTAGACCAGCACGAACACCGCCATCTGTCAAGGCTTCGATAAAAATTGCTACATAAGCGGGTCCGGAACCAGAGAGGCCAGTGACGGCATCCATCAGGGACTCGGGAACCTGGACCACATCCCCCACGGCTTGTAACACAGATTTGGCCCGGTCGAGGTGTTCGGGTTGGACCTGAGTTCCCGGGGCGATCGCAGTAATCCCGGCCCCAACGGTAGCCGGTGTATTCGGCATAGAGCGGACAATCGGTGCGCCGGGAAAAGCCCGTTCTAATTTACTTAGGGGGACTCCGGCCAAAATGGACAGAATCACGGGTATTTTTCCATTCTGGCCGAGGGAAGGCAAAGCAGCGCTGACGGACTCGAAGACTTGGGGTTTGATGGCTAAGAGCAAGACTTCCGTCGCTTCCGCCACCTCGGAATTGTCTCCAGTGACTCTGACCCCATACTGTTGCGCTAAAAACTCGCGGCGCTCCTGCATGGGATCACTAATCAGAATTTCCCCAGGCTGGTAAGCGGCACGAGCAATCAGGCGGGATAGGAGCGCTTCTCCCATGACCCCGCCTCCAATAATTCCTAGTTTTACCAACAACGGTCGTTAATTTCTTGTAAGGTTTGTAAGGTTCTTGGTCAACTTGGCTATAAATGCGATCGCTGACCAAGAACGGTTGATTTACTGTGCCATCCGGACTTGTTCCGGCGTCCAGCTTGTTTGGACAGAGGGAGGACGGGCGGTCCGTAGGTGGGGTTGCAAGACATCGTGAACCACACCGCTTTGAGTGCTCACTTGAACACAGCTGGGGGTAAACAGGAAAATGCTTTCCCCAATTCGTTCTTGATGCCCATCTAAGGCATAAGTCCCACCGGCAATAAAATCAACGGCTCTTTGAGCTTGATCCGGATCCATCATCGTCAGATTGAGAACGACGGATTTGCGTTCCCGCAGGGCTTGAATGGCTTGAGGCATTTCCTCAAAGGATTTCGGCTCCATCACCACCACTTCAGAAATGCCGTTGGCGGCTCCAGGTAGACCGATCACGTTATTGATAGCATTCATACTTGACCCCATTGCGCCTTCTGATCCAACCATTCCCATTCCGGTTGGGGTCGTCCGCAAGGGGGTGCGATTGCGGCGAGCTTCTGCTTCAGGAGAGGCTGCGGGTTGGTCTTGGTAAAGGTTTTGGTATCCTTCTCCTTCTATTTCGTCGTACTCGTACTCATAATCGACTGATTCATTGAGTCCGACCATATCTCGTAGCTTAGAAAAAATCGTATTCACGGTTTTTGCTCCATCAAAACTAGGGTAACATCAGGGCATTCTCTATAAAATCCCCATTCCAGCCGAAATAGATTTTGGATGTTAGTTCGGTATAGACTCAGGTTCCGACTCAATCAACCCCTAATTTGGGGTGGAGTTCCAACGACTGAGGCGCGGCTTAACCCTTGGCTCCCGCTTCGGTTATAGATGCCCTTGAGCGTGACTGAGCGCCGGGGTAAACCCCGTTGAGGAAGGAACTCTCTCCTAACAGGAAATGCACTCCATTCGCCATGCCCAACCCTACCCAAGTTATCAGTTTATTGTATATTGCCATAAGTTGCCGATTATGCCCAAAATTTTCCAGACTTTTTGTCGGGAATTTGGTGCAATCGGGGGCGGTGGTTGATCACTATAATTGAAAACTGGATTTGAACTGGATTTGAACTGGATTTTTGGGGGTGGAACCCGGAGATTGCCGATCGCGATTGGGACTGGACTAAAGGGGGTGAGGGGGGAATGATTCGCCCACCTTTTCCTCAATTCTAACGGTCCGGGGCGGGATTTTACGGCGATCGCTCTCCAAACAGAATTGTCCCCAATCTTACCATTGTGGACCCGGCTTGGACGGCTAAATGATAATCCCCTGACATTCCCATCGATAACTCCTGCATCGAAATCTTATCCCAATTTTGGGCCTGGATTTCTTGAGCGAGTTGACGAGTGCGCTCGAACAGTGCCAGGGTTTGTGCTTGATCCAATCCCAACGGGGGAATGCTCATTAATCCTTTGATTTCTAAGTTTTTACACTGATTTAGGGAGCCTAAATCCTCTAGGAGTTCAGAAATCTGCCACCCAGATTTGTTGGCGTCGGGTACGATTTTTACTTGAAGGCAGACTTTTGGTTTAACCCCGAGTTCTTCCGCCAAGCGATCGACTCGTTGCGCTAATTTCAAACTTTCAATAGAATGGATCCATTGAAAGCGCTCTAAGGCAGCTTTAACTTTATTACTTTGCAGGTGTCCAATCAAGTGCCAGGTTAGACCGGGCAGGTCCCCGAGTTGCTCAGATTTAGCTAGAGCTTCCTGAATTCGACTTTCCCCAAAATCTCGAATTCCCGCCTGATAAGCTTCCATCATGGCATCTACCGACACCTGTTTGGTGACGGCAATCAATCGGACTGATTCGGGTAAGTTGGCGCGGATCTCAGCAATCCGTTGGGCGATCGTCATTGAAATGTGCGTTTGTGGATGAGTTGAAGTTCCGCGAATTCCTGAGCTTGCCCCATTCGTCTGAGCAATCGCAAGCGGTTTTCGACGAGGAGGCGAGCATCGGCACGGGTGACCGGCTCAAATCTTAACCCTTCTGAGCCAGAAAGCGCTAAAAAAAATAGGCGTTGGGCATATAGGGTCGTGAACAACTCCTGATTTTGTTCGATCAGACATACCCGATAGAGCAGACCAAAAGTAGGATGATTTAAGTAAGTTTCAGTGTTCATTCAGGTTCAGATGAGTACCGTTAATCATAACCGTTATAGAGTCACTAAGGTGCCCCTGGCGGAGTCAGCTGGTATGGAGTTTCGGGATATGACCCATTTCCCCCCTCTGAGTTTTTGTCTCCAGCTTGGACGGGGATAATTTTATCAGAAATCGTGTAAATCCCCGTACTCTTAGGCTAGGGATAGATAAGAAATTGGATAATTGTTCCCCGCAGTGGCAGCGTCTGGTTCTCTACTACTCATTCTGGAGGGAGATGCTCCCTCTCCTTAATTCTCTTGTCTATCTGCTGCCAGATGGCCTATATTCCTGTTTTAACCTGAAGCTAGATTATCCTGTGAAGGTACAGCCATCAAATTGGAGCGATTGCTGCATTAATCATTAGCATTTTCATAACACCTGGAGCAAGCGATCGCCACTTTCATCAACTTTCACGGGAGGCGATCGCCATCTGCAATGCCGCAAGTTGAGCGCGGGCTTTATCTAGGGACTCATACCATTCTTTTTCCGGTTCACTATCGGCAACAATTCCGGCCCCCACTTGTCCCCACACTCGATAGGTTTTCTCCTCATTTTTGGCCGTTCTTGATGTCTCTGGCGCAAATAATAACGTCCGAATCAAAATATTCAAATCAAGCTGTCCTCGCCAGTCTAAATAGCCACATGAACCATAAAATAGACTGCGCCGCACAGGTTCTAATTCTTCA
>NZ_JAFLQW010000636.1 GCF_017313335.1 Phormidium pseudopriestleyi FRX01
GCATCCAACACAGGGGTTGCATTTTCTCCCGGGGGTTGGGCATCCAACACAGGGGTTGCATTTTCTGCCGGGGGTTGGGGATTATTCAACTCCGGTTGTCGAGTTTCTACCGGAGGTGTGGGGTTCGTCCGTGGGGACGGCGCAGTGGTACAGAGTTGAGGATCATGCTGGAACTCAAAGGCATACTGGTGCACCGTAGGTTCACTCACGGCAGCAAAATCCATGTCTTGGACAAATTTTCGAGCAAAACTATCAAGAATGTCCTGTCCACTTCCCAGTAAACGTCGGGGTCCATCAATAATTTGTCCGTCTGGATTGACCAAAACCCCAAACAAAGCACGCCCTTTTAACTGTTGGGGACAAGCTTCTAGGGGATATTCAGTAGATACCGCGATCGCCTTGTTGGTTCTGACTTCGCCGTATTGGGATTCTAAGTTCGCAACCCACTGGACATAGGCTTCTACCCCTTCCAACATGGCATTTTGGCGATCGCTCACCAACCCAGTAGGGTTATCCGGGTTATCTCCTCTGATTTTGGCCCACAGTTGGCGAACGCTATCCAGATCAGTCCCGACTTTATCAGTCACCGTCGCACCCCCCTCCGGGCGATCGCTCTCCGTGGGAACATTGGAGGGAACCACAGCTTGATCACCCTCCCCAATCCCATCTTGTTCACTGTTTCTCGGTTCAGTCTGCAAATCAACTGCACGTCCAATTTGCTCCGATTGAGGGCGAGTGGGATCCGGTCCCATCCCCGGATTTACCCCAGCGGGTAAATTACCCGATGGATTGTTAAACTCGGG
Source organism: Phormidium pseudopriestleyi FRX01 (assembly GCF_017313335.1). GTDB lineage: Bacteria > Cyanobacteriota > Cyanobacteriia > Cyanobacteriales > Laspinemataceae > Laspinema > Laspinema pseudopriestleyi. The sequence continues at coordinate 804 of NZ_JAFLQW010000636.1, forward strand.
CGGTGGAGAGGGATTGGCATTGTCTGAACGAGCGATCGCCTCTGGCCCTGGGAAATTTTCCGGGATAGGAATATCCGCGAATTCCGAGGCATCCACCGCTTCATTCATGCCACTGAAAGGCCTTTGCTGATCTCCAGAAGCGGGGAAACTCCCCTGGGGAGGGGGCGGAACATCTTGCAATCGGAATTCTTGCGGTGGGGGTGGCGGGATCTGATTATTTTGTTCAGCTATCAGTCTTTGTTGCCGTTCTCGTTGCTCAATTTCTCGCTCGATTTGGGCCCGTTCTAATCTCTCCAATGCCAGCAACTGCTCGATCGCCATACTATTAGACGACCCCAAAGACTGAGGATTGGTTAACCTCTCACGAAACTCGCTGGGGGATTGATAATCCGGCAATGAGGGCAGGGGGGTTTTGAGATCTCTGAAGGAGGGTGCCGGGGGAAGATCTAACGGGAGATCATATAACGGATTACCCGGCGGCAGAGTCAGGGGTTCAAGACCCAATGTTGAGGGAGAAGGGGGTAGCGGTCCTAATTCTGGCAACCCCGCTAACGGTTCCTCTGAGGAGTTCAGACTGCCGAGCCCGGTAGCTTGTGGCGATGAAAAATCCGGGAGGCGGCTGAGTTCTTCCGGACTCAGGTTGACCAAATCTACCGTCGTCCAGGGATTCGGTTCATTCCCCCCGCTAAAGGGCAAGCGGTCCCAGCTAATCCCAACCAGTCCGTGGATGCCCACAGAGGCCAAGACTGCCACGACGGTTGGCTGAGATAATAGGTCAAGCAGGCTGTTTTTCGGCAAAGAATAAGACATGGCAGGTAAGCTTAGGTCTAGACGGGCAGACTGCGATTATGATGCAGCAGTTTCACACCGCCTGCCGCGTTAATTCAGACATTCGATGCCCCCATCAACCCGGATATGATAGCACTGATGACTGACTTTCGTCTGCGGCAAGACAATAGAAATTGCCAGAACAGGTGAGCACTTGATTGGTACTGATCCTGATGACGACTTAAAAGTTGCAGACTGATTCTGGAGGGAAACTCGGCGGTGCAACTTGGATAATCGCCAAGGAAAAATAAGGGAGTTTCAAGTCGCGGCGATCGCCCAGTTGGCGATGAATTTTTTGCTCGGATCCTGTGACTCGTTCGACAATTTGGGTGCGATCGAGCAATCCGCGCTCCTGCAACAGGTCCCAAACGCGATCGTAAACCGAACTGACTTTCATTAACACCACCACATCTGCCCAGTTTAGCGCGTTTTCCAACTCCTCGACACGATATAGGGCGGGCAAAACCGCTAACCGTTGAGATCCAATGGTTAAAGGGATTCCCAGTTCTGCCACTGCCGCTAAAGGCGAACAAATCCCCGGAATCGACTGCACCTGAACCTCGGGATGCTGCCGTTGCAGGGTCTGGGCTAAATAAGTAAAGGTACTATAAAAACTAATATCCCCTTCTGAAACAAAGGCCACATCTTGGCCCAATTTCAAACAGTCCCAAACGCGATCGCTCGCTTGCCGCCATGCCTGATGCAGTAACGCCTCATCTCGCACAAAGGCAAACTCTAAAGGCAATTGAACCTGATCCGGACGCATCCATTGGGCAATAATCCCTTCCGCCATCCCCGGTTTACCGCTGGGTCCTACGGGAAAAGCCACCACCGGCACAGCTTGCAACAGTTTTAATCCCTTCATCGTAATCAGTTCCGGGTCTCCCGGTCCCACCCCAATTCCATATAACCTCCCCAATGGCATCATCCCTCGTTTTTCTTCCCCTATCGGTTGACTTGGCGCATTGATTTTCCCGCCATCCAGATTTGCCGGTACAATCTAATCTTTAAATCTTGTTAAATTTCTTTCCATCCCCATCCACCATGCCCTTACCGACCGTCATTTTACCCGGGTTTTTCGCCGCTGCATCGGAATATCGGGAGTTTGAACGCTTACTCAACGACCAGGGATTTCCGGCAATCTTAGTCCCCCTGCGTAAACGGGATTGGGTCCCAACCATTGGCGGACGCTCGATCGCCCCAATTCTCAGCCAACTCCATGCCACTGTCCAGCAAGCATTACAGGAGTTTAACGCACCGAAAGTTAATCTCATCGCCCATTCTGCTGGGGGCTGGATTGCCCGGATTTACCTGGGAGAAAAGCCCTATATCATTCATAGGGATATTGACGAATCCGCTCAGTTATGGTATGCAAATCCCTTTGTGAGTACCTTAATTACCGCTCTCTAAAACTTACTCAAACTTAATTGTATGATGTTTAGTTCCTAGCTTGGATCTTCCAAGACCTTTCCATCACTAGGCTTACACGGCTGAACTATCCGCGTTTTCCAAATTAATTGAGGCATTTAAGTCACGATCTATTGAGATGTGACAGTTCGGACAGTCATACTGCCTTTTGTCCAGGGGCATTTTTTGTCGGTGTCCGCAGTTGGAACAAATCTGTGAACTGGGATACCACGGGTCAATCAGCGTTA
>NZ_JAFLQW010000287.1 GCF_017313335.1 Phormidium pseudopriestleyi FRX01
AGATTAAAAAAGGTAGCCGTAAGCCTCATGGCGAGAGTCAGTGAGCGTGAATAGGTAGGGGCGCATTGACTACGCCCTTAAGGTCTAAATTCTGGACTCTTAAAGAATCCCATGCTCTTTAGACGTGGGAGTGTCAAAATGACTTGATTATCGGTGCTCCCCAAGCTAATGATGATGATGATACAGAAGCGGTTGGGGAAACCTATCTAGTCTATGGCGGTCCCAACTTTGATGAGACCCTCGACCTTCAGGATCTTGATGGCACGAATGGTGTGATTATGTTCTGTTTGGAGGACCCAGTTTTGGGGCGACACTCAATCTCAACGACCTCGATGGCAGCAATGGGTTTACTCTGTATGGAATTACAGCAAACGATCGCACTGGGCGATCGGTCAGTGCGGGAGATGTCAATGGCGACGGGTTCGAGGATATCCTAGTCGGTGCTCCGGAAGGGGATGGTCCCAACGGTAGTCGGGTAAATGCTGGGGAAACATACCTCGTTTATGGAGGAGATTTCACCGGGGATGTCACCCAACTCGGCGGTACTGGCAACGATCTGTTCACAGGAACTGCTCAGGCGGATGTGCTCATTGGCGGACAAGGGGATGATACCCTCATTGGCAATGGCGGTCCTGATGTCTTCTATGGCGGTGTCGGAAACGATGTCCTGGCAATTTCTGACGCTGACTTCCGTCGGATTGATGGCGGCAGTGAAGATGATACTCTCCGTCTGGATGGGGATAATTTCGACCTGGATTTGAGGAATATTTCCCGGAATCGGATTCGCAATATCGAGACACTCGACCTCAATGGGGGTAACAATAGTGTGACCCTCGATCGCCTGGAAGTGATTGGGTTTTCCGATCGCCGCAATCGCCTTGTCGTGAATGGGACCGATACGAACAGTCTAACCGCCACAGGGGATTGGGTTTCCAGTGGTCCTGCGGTAATTGGTGACCAGACCTACAATGTCTACTCTTCGGGTCCAGCCCAGTTATGGGTTCATGAGGAGATCTCTCCCGAAGGCGTTAATTTGATTGGCTGAGAATTGTAGTCTAAGCTGGAAAATACTCTAAAGGTCGGGTGGGTAATTGTCGAGGCGATCGCCCACCCGATTTGCTGCGGTTTCATTCTAAATCCGCCACCTTCCCCCCAAGTTCCCCCTGAGATTATCATGACTATTCCGGGTTAATCCCTGTTGATTCGACGGATTGTAAAAACTGTTTTTAGGGAGTGATTTGATTGGGAGTATCGGGATTAGTCGTAGGTTCCTCTCCAGTCGGAAAAGACGCCACCAATAGTCCAAATAGGACCGCCACAATCAGCAGTAAAAATCCGCCCACCATCTGGGTTTGTCTGACCAGTTTTCGTCCCGTAGGAGTTTCCGTAAAATTGGCCTCTTCGTGAGACATGGCTTCCTCTGCCACCTGGCGATCGCGACTCGTTGGGTTTCTAGGTCGATTCATAAAACGGTGTCCTTCTATTTTATCTGAGAATTTACTCTCAGTTTCTCTAGTTGAACCCCTCCTGTCATCTATCCCCAGAGGAATTTAAAAACCCAATTCGCTCATCTTCAAGTTAATTTAACCTTCCTAAAAAATTAATAACTTTTCGGCCTTTTGGCTAAATTAATATACTAATTACTCCTTCTATAGCGCAGCCTGATTACACTTTAACAGGACTTTAAGCATCTCCTTAAAGCCACCCCTCAATGTAGGGGCGATTCGCGAATCGCCCGCCCTCCAGATTGATTTCGGTGTGATTTCACTAAAACCCGTGAGGCTTTTTAACAACAAAAAACCGACGATTTTCTCCAATTCCGTGGCATGGCAAGGCTTGATATCCATTTCCTGATTTTTGATGAAAAAATCCCAAAACCTGCTCTAAACTACCTGTTAATCGGTAACTTTTTCATCCAGGGCTTTGCGAGCAATTCGGGTTACATAGAGCGTAACTGCAACGGTGGCGAGTAAGCCCAAAATGCGAATCACCCATTGAATAGTTGGATTAGTCGGCTGATTTTCTGTGCCAATTCTAGCCAAATCCCCAGCTAAAGAGCCAATATAAACATACATCACCGTTCCCGGAATCATGCCAATTGAACCCAAGGCATAGTCTTTCAAAGAAACCCCCGTAATTCCAAAGGCATAATTCAAGAGATTAAAGGGGAAAATTGGGGAAAGACGAGTCAGCAGAACGATTTTTAAACCTTCTCTGGCAACCGCTTTATCGATCGCCGCAAATTTTTGATTGCCCTCAATTTTTTGGCTAATCCATCCTCTTGCCACATAGCGCCCGACTAAAAAGGCTGCGATCGCCCCCAAGGTTGCCCCAATAAAAACATACACCGAACCCAGTACCACACCAAATACAACCCCTGCACCCAACGTCAGAATTGACCCAGGTAGAAAGGCAATCGTTGCCACAATATAAATGGCGATAAACGCAATACCGCCCACCACCCCCAAACCTTCAATCCAGGCTAAAGCATTCAGTAACAGTTGTTGCAGGTTGAATCCGGCTGACCCTCCCACACTTTCTGCCAAAGCAGGAGTGGTCACTAAAAAATAGGTAACTGAACTTATTCCCACCCAAGATATCCTCTGAATTCTTCTCTGTGATAATATCCGATTTGGGGGCATTTTCATTTTTTTAGCAGCATCCGCCGCCCGTGTAATACCAACTAGACTCTGTAATCATCATGAGATTTGATGAAAATTCCCGTCCTAAATTGGCCGCAGTTTTATCACACACGGCCACCGGAATTCCCCGTTCGAGTAAATGTCCAGCCCCATCATCTAACATCGCCTCTTTTCCGGCATAAATGGCAGTTTTGCCGGTAAAAACACAAGCTCCATCGTCGGGAATTGGCACTTTGAAGGAGACAGAATCTAAACTTTCTAAAAGTAGCGGTTCATCCAGATTGTAATTCTGGGTATCCAACAGCCGATAGGGACGACGGGCGCGAATTTCAATCTGCCCAAAGCCGACTCCAATCAAGTGCTGAATGTACTGTTCGTAAGGGAGTGCACCGGATAAGCAGAGGGCGCGTAATCGTTCATCTTGTTGGAGATGAGGGGGAATTGGACGGGTGGCGATCGGGTCACTCATAATCAATCTTCCCCGGGGTTTCAATACCCGATAGGCTTCGGCTAATGCCAATTGCAAATCCGCCGGTTCAAAGATATTAAATAGACAGTTTTGTGCCACCACATCCACGGAAGCATCCGGCATCGGCAAGGCAAACGCATCTCCGGCCAAAATTTGCACAAAATCAGGATGAAACCACTCATTCTCTTCCGCAGCAAGCTGTAAATTTCGCGTCGCCGCTTCACGCATTTCTAACACCGGATCCACAGCAATCACTCCTCCCGGTTGACGACAGAAATATGCAAACTGAAGGGCTTCGATGCCACCGCCGACCCCAATATAAAGGACCGTTGGTTCTCCAAATAACTCAGTGGGATGAACCGTTGAACCACAGCCGTAGTTCATTTGCTGCATGATTTTGGGAATTTTTAAACCCGGTAGTTTTAGGGGTGAAGTGCTGACACAACACAGTCCCACTTGAGGGTTTTTGGCAGCTTCGGCGTAGAATTGGGCAGTTGTTTCTAAATAGCTCATAAATTAGATGGGGGTGAATGAATCAAAAAAATCAGGAATGAAGTGACGAACTAACGAATATAGCAATCCTTGCCTTATTTATGAACTCTGCTACTCCCCTCTCCCGTTTTGGGAGAGGGGTTGGGGGTGAGGGCTTATTTCTCAATTGCTGCAAGGATTGCTATAGCCGATTAACCGCTATAGTTTAACTGAATTTGGTTAACAGCTTCAGTAAGGATTGAGTGCGCGGAGTGAGTAAGGTTCGGCGATAGGCATCGGCAGCTTTTTTAATCGCTTCTGCCTGAGTTGGATAGGGATGAATCACGTTGGATAAGGCACTGAGTCCCTGTTTAGTAGCGATCGCCAAGGTAATTTCACTAATCATTTCCCCAGCATGACGCGCCACAATGGTTGCCCCTAAAATCTGGTCAGAACCCCGTTTATGCAGGATTTTGACAAACCCTTCCGGTTCCCCATCCGCCAAAGCGCGATCGACAGTTGAAAAGGGAATGGTAATCGTATTTGTCTCTAAACCCTTCTCTTGCGCCTCCCGTTCATACAATCCCACATGAGCAATCTCTGGATCAGTATAGGTCACCCAAGGCATGACCAAACTACTCAGTTTGCTTCGTCCTAATCCAAAGGGAGAAAACAAGGTATTTTTAATAACAATTCGGGCCGCCGCATCCGCCGCATGGGTAAATTTCCAGTTCATGCAAATGTCACCAGCGGCATAAATGCGCGGATTGGTGGTTTGCAAATAGTCATCGACAACCACACCCCGACGGGCATCATATTTAACCCCAACCGCGTCTAAATTCAAGCCATCCACATTCGGAGTCCGTCCAGCCCCCACTAAGATTTCATCTACAACTACGGTATTAATTACATTATTTTGCCGGTAATGGATGACTTTACCTGCATCGGTTGTTTCCACCTTTTCCAAAGTGCAATCCAAAACCAACTTCAGATTGTCCCGTAATAATTGTTGTTGGACGATTTCCGCAGCATCAGCATCCTCGCGATCAAGGAGATGTCCATGCTTATGAAATAAAGTAATTTGACTGCCGAGGCGTTGAAATACTTGGGCGAGTTCACACCCAATAGGACCTCCCCCAATCACTGCTAATCGTGGGGGACATTCCGTGAGGGAAAAGACGGTTTCATTGGTTAAATAGCCTGCTTCTGCTAATCCAGGAATTTGAGGACGAGTGGCGCGAGCACCAGTGGCAATTACCGCTGTTTTAAAGCGGAGGATGTGAGTGTTAACAGCGATCGCCCCACTATCCACAAATTCAGCCGGTCCTAAAAACACATCAATGCCCAAATTTCGAAACCGTTCCGCAGAATCATGATGGCTAATTCCCGCCCGAATTCGCCGCATTCGCTGCATCACTGCCGCAAAATCAATATCAATAGCATCTGGAGACTGAATCCCGAAGGCACTCGCCTCTCGCATCTGCGCCACCACCCGGGATGAACGAATCAGACATTTGGAAGGAACACAACCGATATTTAGGCAATCTCCCCCCATCAAGCTTTTTTCAATCAGGGCAACTTTTAATCCCAATCCTAACCCGGCGGCACCTGCTGCCACCACCAGTCCAGCAGTTCCCGCGCCAATCACGACTAAATCGTAATTGGCGGCAGGGGAAGGATTGACCCAATCGACGGGATGAACATGAGACATTAGGGATTGATTGTACTCATCCAACGGTTGGAGTGCAGGTTCTTCTTTAATTAAAGGTGTCATGGTTATAGAGATTCCCAAAGTTGTAAGATTTCCATGATGGACGATTTTTCCTCAAATTGGGAAACAAAAACAGTGGATTGAACCGCCCAAGATTCGGGTCAAAATCCGGGGTTTCGGTTGAAATATCTACGTCCTGTAACTTACTCTAGCCTCAAGAACGGGTCGATAAATGAGGCAGAGATTAATTTTTCCTACAACGATAACACTGGTTTTTGCACTTTGAGGGTTGAAGCTTTATCTAATATCCATCTGGGATTCATCTCCCACTCATGTTGAGGGAATTTAATCAAAATAACAGCAAACGAGAGACCCTTGAGAGTCCAGTCTGCTGGGTTTTGGTCCTAGATTCCCTAGATTTTTGAGGTTAAATTGATGCGTAAACCGTTATTATGGCTGAGTCTGTCCCTGGGTAGTTTAATGTTCAGTGTTTCCCTGGTTGCGGCAACCCCTGTGAACAGTTTTGCCTCTCCCAATCCGGCGATCGCCCAAATGAACCCCTGTGCATCTCGGAACCCCTGTGCATCTAAAAAAGAGAATGTCGGAGGCCCCTTAGCCGATCGCCTCCAAGGAAAGCCGGTTGTTGTCGATATTTACGCCAGTTGGTGTCCTGATGGCCAAAATATTGCCCCGACTCTTGAACAACTTAGAACACAGTATGGAGATGACATTCATTTTATCGTTTTGGATGTCAGCGATCGCGCCAAAACCAGTCAATCTGAAACCCTCGCTACAGAACTCGGATTAAGCGATTTCTTTGCCGCCCATCGATCGCAAACTGGCATGGTGGCGATCGTCGATCCAGCAACAGGAAATATTCTGGCACAGCATCGGAATAATGCCAACCTAGCCGATTATACCTCGGTCATCGATTCCGCCATTGCTCAACGATAAGTCAAGGGACAGAGTACCCTTAGTGTTTTGGGCGATCGCCCTTTTCCCTCTTTTCTATAGCAATCCTAAATGATTTATGACATATATAGCTCCCCTCTCCCGTCTTGGGAGAGGGGTTGGGGGTGAGGGCATTCCACAACGGATTTAGGATCGGCTAAGTAGGTGGGCGTAATTAAACCGAAGTTGGCTAACCGCACAACCCTTGCTGTGAGAGGGTTTTAGGCAAGAGCAATAGAGGAATATTTTCGCCTACCTACTTATATCCTCCTTCCGAGTTGGAAAAAGCGATCGGCTCAAATCCCCTCCCAGCTTTTCTAAATCCCACCCCTACAAAACAAAAACTCCTTCTGTTCAACTCCCCGAAAAATTATGGGTGAAACCCGGATATTGTTATGGCCCAACTCCCTCAGTCATCCCCAAAAACTCAGACATTTCGACTATCTAAAAGCTCCAAACAATGGCTACTTTACGGAGGATTAGGATTACTCTCCCTGATTCTAGTCATCACCCTCGGCCCGGTCCTCAGTCATCCCATCGAACAAGTCATTTCCCGGATTGAAAACCGTTATCAACAGTGGTTTAGTCAGCAAGATACTGCCAACCCTTTTATTTTATTACCCTTGGCATTTCTAGGAGGTGGAATTGCTAGTGTCTCCCCCTGTATTTTAGCCCTGTTGCCCGTCAACCTCAGCTATATCGGCACCTTAAAAATCACATCTCGTTGGGATGCATTTAAAAAAGCAGGCTTATTTGTCCTGGGTGCTGTCACCATTTTAAGTTTGTTTGGCTTGGTTTCATCCTTCGCCGGTGTCGTTATGGTGGATTACCGAGGCTATATCAATATCATAGTTGGACTAATTATGGCAGTGATGGGTTTATGGTTAATCGGACTGATCAAAATACCTCTCCCACAAATGGATATCAATCTCCCCGTCGCTGGACCTTATGGAGTCGGTTTAACCTTTGCCTTGGTGAGTTCCCCCTGTGCCAGTCCAGTGCTATTTGGAGTCTTAGCAGCGGCAGCAGCAACCGGGTCTCAACTGTTAGGCACACTGACGATGGTGAGCTATGCTTTGGGATATACACTTTTAATTTTTCTGTCCAGTTTGTTTACGGGTTTCGCCAAACAAAGCAAGCAGTTGTTGCACCATTCTGAGGGAGTCATTCGCTTTGGTAGTCTAGCGTTGATTTTGACTGGAACCTATTACCTATTTACTGGCACTCAATGGTTTTTAGGCGGTTAGATCCCTGATGATCAGGTTATACGACCCTAATTTATGCCGGATGCGCTCAACTCAAAGCGATCGCTTTTGAAGAAATTGCACCCGGGGGCATTCCGGGTGTTCAGGGAACGAATAACCCAGATTTCGGTCAAGCCAGTCTCTTATTTCACAATGGCGATTTTGCTCTCATGCTTAGGGGAGATTCGTCCGTAGAGCAATATTTCTCCTGGATTCAGGAGGCATTAAGCCTCTGAATCGTGTAATAATAATCAAAGACGACTCCATCTAAAAGACCACCACCAAAAGGAGCTACTCATGGTTCAAACGGTCATTACTCCATTCTCTCATAAAATCGGTTCCCCCTTAACTAAAAATCAAATTACCGTATTACAAATTAATTTAGGAAAGCGCTGTAACCAGGCTTGCATTCACTGTCATGTAGAAGCCGGGCCGAATCGCACCGAAGAACTTTCCCCGGAAGTCTGCGATCAGCTTATTGAATTAATTCATCGCTTTGATTCGATTCAAACCGTGGATCTCACCGGCGGTGCACCGGAAATGAACTATGGATTTAAACCCTTAGTGGAGGCAGCCCGCGCTGCTGGTAAACAGGTCATTGTTCGCTCCAATTTAACCATTTTTTTTGAACCTGGTTTTGCCGAATTACCGGCCTATTTTGCTGAACATAAATTACAAGTCGTAGCCTCTCTCCCTTGTTATTTATCAAGTAATGTTGACAAAATGCGAGGCAATGGGGTTTACGAACGCTCTATTCAAGCGATAAAATTACTCAATGAATTAGGATATGGCTCTGACCCGAACTTAAGTTTAAATTTAGTCTATAATCCATCCCTACCCACCTCTCGCGACCAATTTTATTTACCCCCACCCCAAGAAAAATTAGAAGTAGATTATAAAACCTACTTAGCTGAACATCACGGCATTACCTTTAACCAGTTGTTAACCCTGACCAATTTACCCATTGGCCGCACCAAGTTATATCTACAACGCCAACAACTCCATCAACCTTACTTACAGTTTTTAGAGGATAATTTCAATCCCGAAACTGTTCCCCATCTGATGTGTCGCAATGAACTCTCTATCGACTATTTAGGCAATATTTATGACTGCGATTTTAATCAAATGGAAGGCATCCCTGCAAAAACTGCTGATGGCGAAACCCTCACCGTAGCAAAACTATTATCCGCTGGCAGTTTAGATTTACTCACCCAGGTACAAACCGCTGCCTTTTGTTACGGCTGCACCGCTGGATCTGGATCAAGTTGTGGTGGCGCTTTGGTAGACTGACAAACCGAGTCGGCAAGGTATTGCTAAGTCTGTAGTTTCCATCGCTCCAACTACAGTAAAACTCCCTAACTAGGGGTGTTATCCCCGAGTTGCCGGATAACACCCATAATACCCGAGTTAGACCACAAGTGCTTGACCACAGGCTGCTGAGGGAGTTATAATGCCTTGGCGGTCTAATCAATAGTGTGACAACATCGGCAAACTATACCAGCCATCTTGAATTCACCGAGTAACTGGCTCACCGGCGCGAATGAAGGCTAGTTGGAATGTCTTGATGAGCGATGGAAAGTAATATGACCTATTCTAATCCTTGAGAAAGGAATAAATACATGATGAGGGATTTAGGAGGCTGATTTTTGGATAGATTGCAAAGGTTAACTCTAACAGGGTTTAAGTCTATTAAGGCAATAGATATTGAGTTTAATGCCTTAAACATTTTGATTGGAGCAAACGGGGCCGGAAAGAGCAATCTCATTTCGTTTTTCAAAATGCTGAATGAGATGATGGCTGGACGGTTTCAACACTATATTGCTACTAATGGACGTGCCCAGTCGATTCTACACTTTGGACCGAAGACAACCCCTCAGATAGAAGCAAACCTAGAGTTTCAAGTCGCGAATGGAGTGGATACTTATCGCATCAGGTTATTTCATGCTGCTGGTGATACTCTAATTTTTGCTCAAGAAACAATCATCTTTCAGGAAAGGAATAGGACCCATCCAAAAACTGATGAATTAGGGGTTGGGCATCAAGAAGCTAAAATTGGTGAAGTAGTAGAAGAAAAACCAACAGCTAAAATACTTAAATACTTACTTGATCGGTGCCGCGTTTATCACTTTCATGACACATCACCTACAGCAAATGTCCGTCAATCCTGTTATGTTGGTGATAACCGATGCCTGATGCCTGATGCCGGTAATTTAGCTGCTTTACTCTTAAGGTTTCGTGAAGAAGAGAAGAAATCTTATCAACAAATTGTAGGAACGATTCGCCTGATTGCGCCTTTTTTTGATGATTTTGATATTAAACCCGATGCATCCCGTAGGGTCATGCTAGAGTGGAAAGAAAAGGATTCAGATCAAGTATTCGGACCCCATATATTTTCCGATGGAACTTTGCGTACTATTTGCCTTGCCACGCTACTCTTACAGCCCAAAGATGAACTGCCAAAACTGATTATTGTGGATGAACCTGAATTAGGTCTTCATCCATACGCATTAAATATTATAGCTGACCTCTTTAAAAGGGCAGCGCTGCATACACAAATCCTCATTAGCACCCAATCCAGTTCTTTTTTGGACAATTTTGAGCCTGAAGACGTAATCGCAGTAGACCGAGAGGGTAAAGAGTCAAAATTTAAGAGGTTAAGTTCTGAAGAGTTAGAGATTTGGCTCGATGAATATAGCTTAGGGGAAGTTTGGGAGAAAAATATAATTGGGGGAGGACCGCATTGATGGCGCGGCTTTACCTATTTGCTGAAGGGCAAACTGAACAGACATTTGCTGACAATTTAATCAAGCCGCATTTGGTGCATTACAATGTATTCATGAACAAACCTGTACTCATTGCTCACACCAAGAAGAAGGGGCGAGTACATCGGGGCGGGGGTCGCAACTATGCACCGATAAAAAATGACATCATCCGATTTCTTAAACAGGATAAAGCTACCGATGTGTTTTTCACGACAATGATTGATTTGTATGCAATTCATCCTGATTTTCCAGGACTGGCCGAAGCTGAACTGATGAGACAAGATCCCTTTGAAAGGGTTAAATTTCTAGAACAAAAATTTGCAGAAGATATAGGTGACCCGCGATTTATCCCTTACATTCAGTTGCATGAGTATGAGGCATATCTTTTTTCTGAACCAACTTGTTTTGACTACCTTAGTTCTGGACGCACTCAAGAAATTGAAACACTTCAGGCTATTGCCAGTCAATACAAGACCCCCGAGTTAATCAACGATGGACTGCAAACAGCACCTAGCAAACGGATTATTGCTCAGTTCCCTGATTATGGAAGGGCCAAATCTACCTTTGGACCACAGTTAGCTGAGAGAATAGGATTACAATCAATTCGAGAACACTGCCTACATTTTGATGAGTGGTTATTCAAGCTTGAATCTTTGGATGGACAATCATCTAACAGTTGACTCCCTAACAACGGTCATGCACCCGACCCCCGATAGGTTAGCTTTTAGAACTTTGGGTGACCCACGGCAACTATTGTAGAGGGGGGAGTTTTTTCACAGCGTTCAGGGTTATGAAGTGGTCTGTAAATCTGAAAACGTTAACTCCTCCTTTAGCATCTTAAACGATCGCCTCGTAAGACTCTCAGCTTTATACCAGCACCTTTTGTCAGTCAACCAAGCTGGTACTGTAGCGGGAGTTGATGAAGGTTAGCCGATCGCCTCGCTCCGAAAACTCCCCACCCTCAAAACAACCGCCCCAAAACCAGATTTCTGACTGTAATCTGGGCTGATTACCGAGATAAATATTCAGAAATCCGGTACAGAAACCAGATTTTCCGAAGGTCAAAAACTGAGATTCTGTAAAATCCTTTACAATATCAAGTTTTCCAAAAACTTCTGTGATTTATCAGCCTATCCAAATGAGGATAGACCTATTTTTTATACTGAATGGTATCTATTTTTACCGTTAACTCTCAAAAATTGATAATTTTTTTAAAAATAAATTAGATAAATCAAATAAGAATCTTTAACTATTTTTTAGTAAAAAAATATACGGATAGTAATGGCAATCTCGGCAAATATAAGTATGAAAATCACCCATTAAATCCAGCACAAAGTGCAGGAAGTCTGCCATTTGGAGGATTTCATTCAGGCCCAAAAAGATTAAGAATTGAAAATGAGGACTGGCTACGATCGCCTTTAAGCATCACAGCTCATTAGATCCGCGCCAGCCCCAGTTTAACCCGGTATCAATTAGCGAGATCGGCAGCAAATGATGTAAGAAATTAGCGGAGGAACCGAATCATGTACAAACGAACCCTTGCCAACCTTCCCAGTAGAAGACGACAGAACTCTCTTGGCTTCAATGCGGCCCTAGAGCGCCACAATCCAGGATGGATCACTCGGGATGGAGAGGAATCCACCGATCGCCAGCGTGGACTCCCAGAGGCGATCGCCCTCTATCACTCCACCGATCGCCAAACCACTCGGTTTTTAGCCACAGTTGTACAGGAAATGGAGAATGTCCAGGGCAACCCTACAGCCCTCTACCCCACCTTAGCAAGGCATGACGAACTCCTCAGCGATCGCTTTGCTGAACGTCTATCTCAGGTTGCCATTGGCATTTTGCCGACTCTGAGCCCAAAACGAGCCATTGAGTTTGCTACAATCGTGGTTAATCTAGGCGGCCAAATTTGGAACTATTCCGAAGGGAAAAAAGCCCACTTTATAGAAATAGCGATCGCCTGTTGTGAAACTGCCCTCCCCATGTTTCCCTGCGATCGCCTCCAATCACAACGGTGGGGAGCCACCCATGATAATCTAGCATTAGCCTATAGTGAGCGCTTACAGGGCGATCGCATCAATAATCTCGCCCGTTCCTTCTCTCATTATCAACTGGCTTCCCAAATCTTTATCCGTCACCCCTTTCCTCAACAGTGGCTCCCCCTGCTTTCCCGACTGTAAAACGACCCACTCGCCCACAAAAAAAGCGAGAACCTAGTTCTCGCTTTTTGTTTCAGAGATAGCTTAGAATCAGCCATTCGCTGTACCCCAAACAGGTTAATTTGTCAACTACACCGGCATCGTCGTCGAAGCAGCGAGTTCCTCTAACCGTTCCTGCTGATCCTGACTGATGCAAGATTGAATCACTTCCTCGATATCCCCTTCCAGGGTACTCATCAGCGCAAAATTCTGCCCCAATCGGTGATCCGTGACCCGGTTATCCTTGTAATTGTAAGTACGAATTTTTTCCGAACGTGCACCTGTTCCCACCTGCGATCGGCGCATAGAAGTCACCGCTTCCTGTTGTTCAGCCAACTTCAGGTCATACAGTTTCGCTCGCAGAATCTGCATCGCCCGTTCCCGGTTTTGAAGCTGCGATCGCTCCTCCGTACAGAAAATCCGGATCCCCGTCGGCTTATGGAACAAATCCACCGCCGTCTCCACCTTGTTCACATTTTGACCCCCAGCGCCACCCGATCGCGCCGTAGTCAACTCAATATCCTTCGCATCGATTTGGACCTCCACCTCATCCACCTCCGGCATCACCGCCACCGTCGCCGTAGAAGTATGAACTCGACCCCCACCTTCAGTAACCGGCACCCGCTGGACCCGATGCACTCCCGCTTCAAACTTGAGCTGGCTATAAACTTGCTCCCCCTGAATTTCCAGGATCGCCTCTTTAAATCCACCCATATCCGCCGTAGACTCGCTCAACATCTTCACGCGCCAGCCTTGAGTTTCAGCATAGCGTGAATACATCCGCACCAAATCCCCCGCCCAGATACTGGCTTCATCGCCACCAGTCCCTGCCCGAATTTCTAGCATGATGTTTTTCTCATCATTCGGGTCCCGAGGCAGCAGCAAGACCTTCAGCCGGTTTTCAAGCTGTGTTAATTGCTCATCCAGTTCCGCTACTTCCAAGGCTGCCATCTGTTGCAATTCCACATCGCTACTGGCTTCCTTGAGGACCTGCCTTGCGCCAATTAACTCCTCTTCGGTATTTTTCCAATTTTCATAAGTATTCACCACTTCCTCCAACGAGGAACGGGCTCTCGCCACTTTTTGAAACTCGTTCGGGTCTCTGGCAATATCGGGATCCGCCATCCGCCGAGTCAATTCGTGAAAAGTTTGTTCAACAGATTTTAATTTATCGATTAGATAAGTTTCGGCCATAGAGCAGTCCTCAGTCTAGAAAGTAGGGAGCGCGTGGATCTCTAGCAGTTAGCTGATTAAACCATAGCAAAATATCAATTTGCTACTCCTCACAGCTAACAGCTAAAATACTCTGGCTACTTGTTAGGAGTTTGACCGCTTTCTCCACTGGTTGAGGTCATTCCATACTTCCGACGGAAGCGTTCAATCCGTCCTTCGGTATCGATTATCTTTTGAGTGCCGGTATAGTACGGATGATTTCCGGACCACACATCCACATGAATTTCTGGCTTAGTCGAACCAACGGTCATGACAACTTCACCGTTGCAAATCACTTTAGCTTCTGGATACCATTCTGGATGAATTCCTGGTTTTGGCATGGTTTTGTTCTCCTTGAACCCGTCGCTTGTTCTGTTTTATTTTAGCTTTCTTTGTCATTTGTTCTTTGTTCTTTGTCATTTGTCATTTGTCATTTGTCATTTGTTCTTTGTTCTTTGTCATTTGTTCTTTGACTAACGACTAACAACCAACGACCAACGACCAACGACCAACGACCAATGACCAACGACCAACGACCAATGACCCAACTCCTTAACGTTTGGAGTATTGAGGGGCCTTCCGAGCTTTGCGGAGACCGTACTTTTTCCGTTCTTTGGCACGAGGGTCCCGGGTGAGAAAGCCTTCCACTTTGAGCGGATGGCGATTTTCAGGGTCGAGTTCACACAGCGCCCGAGCCACGCCTAAACGAATCGATTCAGCCTGTCCGGTTAACCCCCCGCCTCGGACATTCACCAGAACGTCATATTCATTTTCCAGCCCGAGGGTTTCCAGGGGGGCCTTGGTTGCACCCAGGTAACCGGCGTTGTACTGGAGATAGATTTCTGCCGTTTTGCCATTGATGGTCACAGTGCCGTTACCCGGAACTAGACGGACCCGGGCGACGGAAGACTTCCGACGACCCGTTCCCCAATACATAACGCGGCCACTTTGTTGGATTCCTTGCATTAAGAGTTACCTCCTGGAATAGTGTTGATGGTCAAAGTTTCAGGTTTTTGAGCGGCGTGAGGATGCTCACTCCCGGCATAGACATTCAACTTGGTGAACAACTGACGCCCCAAGCTATTTTTGGGCAGCATTCCCTTCACCGCTTGCTCGATAATTCTCTCCGGCAAGCGATTTTGCAGTTTGGCAAAGGTCTCGGTTTTCATGCCGCCCGGTCTACCGGAATGACGCCGGTAGAGTTTTTGGGTGCGTTTTTTGCCGGTGACTTCAATTTTTTCAGCGTTGACGATGATGACGAAATCACCTGTATCCATGTGAGGGGTATAGGTGGGTTTATTTTTACCGCGCAGGATGCGGGCAATTTCCACAGCCAACCGGCCCAGACGCTGGTTGGCGGCATCGATGACATACCACTTTTGCTCGATGGAGCCTTGTGGCGGAACGTAGGTTTTGTTCATGGTTAGTTCGTAGTTATCAGTTGTCAATGAGCTGGGCTAATGGGTTGCAATAGAGGCGACTGCCTCAATCAGGCCCCTTGCTTCGCCGGACCTTGGACTGAATATTTAATGAAAGCTATAGGGAAGCTTCATAAAAGGAGCGACTCAGGACAAACTCTGGCATCGTATCCCACCAAATTTCAGGGGGAAAGGGAGATTCAGGATAGGCCACTCGTAATAAGCAGAGTCCCTGGGCGGGTGCTGCATATTTAACTTCGGAGCGACGCTCATTCACCCACAGGTCTTTAAAGGATGAAGGGTCTCGCTCCGATGTCCCGACTTCAACCAGCAAGCCAACCAGTAGCCGCATCATCCCATACAGGAACCCATTGGCTTGCACTTCGATCTGAACGAATGGCCCGTGGCGATCGCATTTGGCTTCCTGTACCTCTACCCAGGAATGCTGGCGCTGCGACCCAGCCCGGTGAAAGGCTGCCAAATGATGATGACCCACCAAAGGGTTCAGGGCTTCTTGAATTAAGGATTCATCCAGGGGTGCATAATAATAATGCCAAGAAAACGGGCGCACGAACAAGTTAGGTTGCTTGTCGGTATAGAGGATGTATCGATAGCGACGGGAACCCGCCGAAAATCGAGCGTGCCACTGGGAGTCTACCGCCGCCGATGCCAGGACCAAAATATCCGTGGGGAGACGACTATTGAGGACCCCCGCCCATCTTTCCGGTGGAATCGGACTGCTGGCTTCAAAATGAGCCACTTGAGCGGCTGCATGAACCCCTGTATCCGTTCTTCCGGCAGCAATTACGCGAGTCGGTTGGTTGAGGATACCGGCCAGTACCGTTTCAATCTCCTCCTGTACTGTCCTTTGGTTCGGTTGCCGTTGCCACCCATGAAAATGAGTGCCCAGGTATTGGATGACCAGGGCAATTCTTTGGGTCAGCATCGTAGGATTGGAGGATTTATGGGAAAATTGAGGGTTTAGCGCGAAGATTTTAGGATTAAAAAGACTAAAACCTGGGCGTCTAAAAATCCAGCGATTCGCTTAGACTAGCTCGATAATTGCCATGTCAGCATTGTCTCCCCGGCGGGAAACTGTTCTCATGATTCGAGTGTAACCGCCTTGGCGATTTCCATATCTCTCTTGAGCTTTTTCAAACAGGGCGTGAACGAGCTGTTTATCATAGACATAACCCATCGCTTGACGACGAGCGGGTAAGGACCCATTTTTGGCTAGGGTAATCATCCGTTCGACTTCCGGGCGAACGGCTTTGGCTCGAATTTTAGTGGTCGTGATGCGACCATGACGAAGTAGCTCTGTAGTCAGCGCTCTTAGCAAAGCTTTACGCTGATCTGCTGGCTTACCTAATTGGGGAACGCGACAACGGTGGCGCATAATGAAGTATCAACGATGTAGGTTGAACGATAAAGGATGAACTATAAATTATAAGCGCTTGACTGACTTTAGGGAAGTAAAAAGTGTGAAGTGTAAAGGATGAAGTCAGAGGGTTTCAGACTTTACACTTAACACTTGACACTTTGCCGCTTAAGTGCTGGTTTTAGCTGACTTTTCTTGGGGCAAGGTAATCCCTAAGCGCTTTTGCAATGCTTCGATGACTTCTTCTGCCGACTTTTGACCGAAGTTTTTAATTTCTAAGAGATCTTCTTGACTGTAGTCAAGTAGATCTGCGACTGAGTTAATTTGCGCCCGTTTGAGACAGTTGTAAGCTCGCACGGAGAGTTGCAATTCTTCAATCGGAATTTGACTGGTCGGGTCGGCTTCAGTCGGCGATTCTTCGAGCATTGACTCGATCGTGATATCTTTGAGTGGAGAAAACAGATCCACTAGGATGCTGGCCGATTGACTCAGCGCCTCTTGAGGCGAAATCGAGCCATTCGTCCAGATTTCCATAATCAATCGGTCTTTCTCCAAAGAGCCGCCCATCCGTGCATCTTCAACGCTGTAGTTGACCTTGCGAACGGGCATGAATACAGCGTCTATCAAGAGAAAGTCTAAGGCCGCGTTTTCATCTCGACTCCGGTCCACTGCTCGATATCCTTTGCCCTTTTCCACCCGAAATTCCATTTCTAAGGTGGAACCCTCGGCAACGGTGGCTATATACTGGTTAGGATCGATCGCCTCGACCTCTGAGGGTAAATCAAACCGACCTGCCGTTACCGTTGCGGGACCTTGAACCAGTAAGCGTCCGATTTGCGGTTGCGGTGAGTAGCTTTTGAGGACGACTTCCTTCATGTTCAGTAAAATTTCCAGAACATCTTCTCGGACGCCCTCAATTGTGGCAAACTCGTGATTGACACCGGCAATGCGGACGGCGCTTACGGCTGTCCCTTCCAAGTTAGAAAGTAGCACTCTGCGGAGGGCATTCCCCACCGTCGTGCCTTGACCCCGTTCTAACGGTTCCAGTAAGAATTTTCCATACTGGGACTGGTCTCTTTCAGTGTTTGACTCTACACACTCAATCTGAAACTGCGCCACGGAGTGACCTCCCTTCTCCTCGATCCATCGAAGGCCAGTTTAGCCTCCCTCGTTTAATGCTGACTCGCTCCTCATTTGCTGAGGATTTGACTATCGTTCTGAGTGATGAGTCAGGAGTTATTAGTTTTAAATCCCTCATCTCCACTCAATCCTGATGTGCGAATCTTTTTTTTTGTCTGACTTCGTTTTTTCCAAGGCTGCTATAGGCAAATGTTTAGACTCTACGGCGCTTGGGTGGACGGCAGCCATTATGCGGAATTGGGGTGACGTCCCGAATCAAGGTGATTTCTAGGCCCGCACCTTGGAGGGCGCGAATGGCAGTCTCTCGGCCTGAACCGGGACCACTGACCATTACCTCAATTTGACGCATTCCCTGCTCGACTGCACGGCGTGCTGCATTCTCGGCTGCGGTTTGAGCCGCAAAGGGAGTTCCTTTTTTCGCGCCTTTAAAGCCACTAGAACCACTGGTTGCCCAAGAAATTACTTCTCCGCTGGGATCGGTAATCGTGACAATAGTGTTATTAAAGGTGGACTGAATGTAACCCACTCCATTAGGCACATTCCTTTTTTGCTTCCGCGAGCCAGTTTTTTTGGTTGTTTGTCGCGCCATATCGATCGCAATAGTGAAGGTTTAAATGACTGAAAGTCAGTAAGAAGTTCGGCTCGATGAAGCCGAACCTGATTCGAGATTGAATCGTTCTTACTTCTTGGAAGGGGCTTTTTTCTTGCCTGCCACGGTGCGCCTTCCACCTCGACGGGTTCGGGCATTGGTCCGAGTTCTTTGTCCGCGTACCGGGAGTCCCATGCGATGACGGCGGCCCCGATAGGTGCCGATGTCCATCAGACGCTTGATGTTCATGGACTCTAAGCGTCTTAGATCCCCCTCGACCTCGTAATTTTTTTCTAGGTCTTCCCGGAGGGTGGTGACCTCGGCGTCGGTTAAATCTTTGACCCGAGTATCTGGATTGACCCCGGTACGCTCCAAAATTTGTTGGGCTCGCGTTGGCCCAATCCCATAAATGTATCGTAGACCTATCTCAACTCGCTTATCGCGAGGAAGATCTACTCCGGCAATTCGTGCCACGCTCGTTCTCTCCCTCTACTGGTTAGTATGTTTTGACAACTGTGAGGAATTCTAAATGCCAGAATTTAGGGCATTTGAATTCATCGGACCGGATTTGGATCTAACCCTGACGTTGCTTGTGCTTTGGATTGGAACAAATCACCATGACTCGACCGCGACGACGAATGACGCGGCACTTCTCGCAAATCTTCTTGACGGATGCTCGAACTTTCATTTCTCTTTGAGCAGCGCTACAAACTTCATATTATATCAATTTTTGTCAGAAATGACAAAAATACGCCCGACTTGTTTTTATCAGGATTTTTAGGGATAAGCTAGAAAGAATCCTTACTTCTTACGAAGACGGTAGGTGATGCGACCTTTGGTTAAGTCGTAGGGGGTCAGTTCTACTTTGACGCGATCGCCCGGAAGAATTTTGATGTAATTCCGGCGAATTTTTCCCGAGATGTGGGCGAGTACGTTAAACCCATTGTCTAGGTCAACCCGAAACATCGCATTCGGTAGGGATTCAGTCACCGTACCTTCCATCTCGATTAGATCTTGTTTAGCCAAGTTTTTTTTACCTCAATGCTAGAAATACAGTCAACAGCGCTATAGCGGTCCATCCAGATTAGATGGCGATCGCACGGCTAAAGATTTTTCACGAATAGCTGACAGAGCAGCCCGTTACATATCTTAGCAAAAATAGCACACGATCAACCCAGGCACGGGGGAAGTTACACCAGGCAACGCTACTGGAAACAGCAGCAATAGTAACTGGGTAACTCCGGCATTTGAACCCCGTCTCCTCGGTGGCATCTTTTTCAACTGGTCACTACTTTTTTCAGAATCGCCGCAACTGTCTCAATAGACGAATTGCCATTGATAGCAATTAACCGACCCCGTTCTCGATAATAGTCAATTACCGGAATCGTTTGGGCATAATACACCCGTAAACGACGGGCAATTGTCTCATCCCCATCATCACTGCGTCCTCGTCCATGCAACCGATCAATTAGCTGTTTGTCCGGGACTTCCAAACTAATGGCTGACTTGCACTCTTGCTGAATATCATCCAGAAGATGATCTAAAAATTCAGCTTGAGGGACATTCCGGGGGAACCCATCCAGAATCCATCCCGAGTCAGTGGCATCCGGTTGAGTCAGGCGATCGCGAATCAGATCTAAAAGCAATGAATCCGGGACCAACTCCCCTCGCTCCATATAAGCCTTAGCCTGATTGCCCAGATCAGTCTCTTGCTCAACTGCGGCCCTCAAGATATCCCCCGTTGAAATATGGGGAATATGATGAGATTGGGAAAGGATCTGAGCTTGCGTTCCCTTCCCAGCTCCAGGAGGACCCAAAAAAATTAGTCTGGTCACTATTGCTTCACCATTCCTTCATAGCGCTGGGAGATCACATAAGTTTGAATTTGTTTCGCCGTATCGATCGCCACCCCCACCAAAATCAGCAGAGAAGTTGCTCCAAACCCCTGGAAAGTCCGCACACCCGTGGCACTTTCGACAGCAGTTGGGACGATCGCCACCAGACCCAAAAAAATGGCTCCCAAAAACGTTAATCGGTTGAGTACCTGCTCCACATATTCCGTCGTCGCCCGTCCTGGACGAATCCCCGGAATACTTGCCCCCATCTTTTTCAAATTCTGAGCCATGTCTACGGGATTGACAATCAACGAAGCGTAGAAATAGCTAAAAAACAGAATTAACGTCAAATAAAACGCCACATAAACCAATGGGGCTGGACCATTTGGACTCAAATAAGACGCAATAGTAATCATCACGTCATTCTTCGTAAATTGAGCCAAAGAAGCAGGCAGAATTAACACCGCCGATGCAAAAATGATCGGCATCACCCCCCCTTGATTTAAACGCAGGGGAAGATAACTACTTTTTTCCCGATAAAGCTTACGTCCGACCTGGCGACGAGCCGAAATAATCGGAATTCGTCGGGTCCCTTCTTGGACAAAAACAATCCCAACAATTGTGATTAAAAAGACCAAAGTCAGAATCAAAACTGGACCAACAATCGCTTGGTTTTGCCGAGCGAGGGCCAGGGTTTGACCCAAAGAATTGGGGAGAACAGCCACAATATTGACAAAAATCAATAACGATGCGCCATTGCCCACCCCGCGTTCCGTAATCAGCTCAGATACCCACATCACAAACATCGAGCCAGTGGTCAATGCCACCGCAGTCTGGACGTAGAATAAAACACCTGGATCCGGGTTTTCGGCAAACGCACCGACCCATATAGCAATGCCGGTACTTTGGAGCAATGCCCATCCCAATGCGACATAACGAGTAATCTGAGAGATTTTGCGCCGACCGGCTTCCCCTTCATTTTTTTGTAAATCTTCTAAAGAAGGGAGAGCTGCGGTCAGTAATTGCATAATAATGGAGGCATTAATATAAGGCAGGATCCCTAGGGCAAAAATCCCTAAAGCTCGCAAGCCACCCCCAGAAAACAGGTCCAAAAAACCAATCAGCGGACTGCCATCGATATTGGCCTGAAATCTCGCGAGATCAATACCAGGAACTGGAATCCAAATGCCTAAGCGCACCAAAACTAACATACCAATGGTGAGGAGCAGCCGACCTCGCAGGCCCGCTGCTCTAGCCATCTGCATGAAAGTCTCCTGAGCGGTTGGTGCTTTATCTCGACTAACAACCATTAAGGAGTACCTCTACTGTTCATTGCAGCGCTCCGTGCTCTTGTCTAGGATAAATGCCCGATTCGGTCATATCACCCTAGGATTTGGCATCACTGGTTTCACAAGTTCCACCGGCAGCTTCGATCTTGGCTTTAGCTCCTGCAGTAAAGGCAGCAGCTTTCACATTCAGCGGAACATTGAGTTCCCCATCTCCCAAGATTTTCAGCGGCCCATCATTGGTGGTGACAATGCCCGCTTCCATCAGGGAAGCTAAAGTCACTTCACTGTTAGCGGCCAATGATGCCAACTTACTTACGTTAATCGTAGTGTATTCTTTACGATTGATGAGCGGAAAGTGCTTGAGCTTAGGCAAACGGCGGTACAGGGGCTGTTGTCCCCCTTCAAACCCAGGACGGGTGCTACCCCCAGCTCTGGCTTTTTGACCTCTCATCCCTTTACCGGCGCTGGCCCCTTGACCGGCAGAAATACCGCGAGCCAAGCGCCGTTTCCGTTTTTTAGACCCGGCTTTGGGTCCTAGTTCATGTAGTCTCATTTTTCTCCCGGTGTGTCTGTAACTTGACTCTGTTCAGGCTGATGGCGATAGATTAGGCGTACAGCTTGTCAATGGCAATGCCACGCTCGTCAGCGACTTCAGACAAGGTTCGCAGACTCACTAGGGCGTCGATCGCAGCTCTAGCATTGTTCAGGGGGTTGTTAGACCCCAACTGTTTGGCGAGAATATTGCGAACTCCGGCTAATTCGAGGACGGTCCGCACAGCACCCCCGGCAATTACCCCGGTCCCTGGTGCGGCTGGACGCATCATCACTTTGGCTCCGGTGGCACTGCCATCGACGCGGTGAGGAATGGAGTTGGCTTTGGTCAGAGGCACTTCGATTAGGTGCTTTTTGCCATCGGCGACGCCTTTTTTGACGGCGCTGATCACGTCACTAGCTTTACCCACACCGACTCCGACTTGACCGCGTTCGTTACCGACGACAACGATCGCCCGGAAGCTGAGTTTTTTACCGCCTTTGACGACCTTGGTGACCCGGCGAATCTGAACGACTCGCTCTTGCCAATCTGTTTCTTTTTCCCGAGTTCGGGCGTTTTTTTTACGACGTTCTGCCATAGTTTTTTGTCAGGAATGATTGTTGCTATTCGTTCGGTGTTGGTGCGTTTGCGGTCGCTCGGTTTTGATCGCTCTTGAGGACGAGATTATCCCGTGCGACTGGCAACGCGCCACTGCCGAAACTTAGGCGACTTTAGAACTTTTTAGAACTCTAAACCCGCTTCACGGGCCGCTTCTGCTAGGGCTTTAACCCGACCGTGGTACAGGTTACCGCCGCGATCAAAGACGACTTTTTGAATGCCTTTTTCCCGGGCGCGATCGGCAATGAGTTTGCCGACTTTGGCCGATGAATCACAAGTGGCTCCCGTTTCCAATTCGGCTTTTAATGCCGGATCGAGGGTGGATGCAGCCGCTAGGGTTTGATGTTGGGTATCGTCAATCACTTGAGCATAAATATGCTGGTGAGAGCGAAATACAGATAACCGAGGACGTTCTGGGGTACCGATGACCCGACGCCGCACCCGCCGATGTCGGCGTTGGATAGATTCACTGCGAGTCAGCTTCATATTTTATTTCTTCCCTGTCTTCCCTGCCTTGCGTCTGACTTGTTCGCCTGCATAGCGAATTCCCTTACCTTTATAGGGTTCGGGGGGACGGACGTCCCTAATTTTGGCGGCGGTATTGCCGACGATTTCTTTGTTGATGCCGGTGATAATCACGTTGGTGTTGTTTTCAACGGCGACAGAGATGCCTTCGGGTGGGTTGATTTCAACTGGGTTGCTATACCCAACGTTGAGAATTAGGTTGCGCCCTTGGACTTGAGCACGATAGCCCACCCCTTGAATTTCCAGTCGTTTTTGAAATCCTTCGGAGACGCCCTGAACCATGTTAGCGACCAAGGTGCGGGATAATCCATGACGTTGACGTGCGGCACGAGATTCGTCCCGACGGGTGACTTGGATGGTTTCGCCTTCTTGTTCAACGATGACTTCGGCGGGTAGCTCTCTGGAAAGTTCACCTTTTGGCCCCTTAACGGAGACCTTTTGCCCATCAATGGATACGACGACTTTGGCCGGTATATCAATGGGGCGCTTACCAATACGAGACATAGTTTTCCTCTTTCTTTACTTGTCGAGATTTCAGCCCGTAGTTCCTTATGAAGGGGGCAGGGTGCTGCGTCCCCTTGCAGTGGATTCATGAGCCGTTCACGGAAAAAATCTCAAACTACCAGACATAGCAAAGCACTTCACCGCCTACACCTTGACGACGGGCGTCTCGGTCGGTCATGATGCCCGATGAGGTGGAAATGATGGCAATTCCAATGCCGCCTAATACGCGAGGTAATTCTTTCCGATTGGAATAGACTCGCAACCCGGGTTTACTGATCCGTTTTAAGGCTTTGATAATGGGTTGGCGATTTTTACCTTTGTATTTCAAGGCGATCGCCAGTTTTTTATCGACCCCTTCACCAACTTCTTCATATTCGGCAATAAAGCCTTCTTCTTGAAGAACTTTGGCAATGGAACGGGTCATGTTTGTGGATAGAACTTCTGTTTTTTGGTGCCGTGCTAGGCTTGCATTGCGGATGCGTGTTAGCATGTCTGCAATCGTGTCGTTAGCCGCCATTTTTCGCTCCTTATTCCCCTGTTAATTATCCTTCTTTGAAGGGCATTCCCATTTCTTTGAGTAAGGCGCGGCCCTCTTCATCCGTTGTTGCCGTTGTGATGATGGATATGTCCATACCCCGAATTTGGTCAATCCGGTCGTACTCTACTTCTGGAAAAATTAATTGTTCTCTGACGCCCAAGGTGTAATTGCCTCGTCCGTCAAAGCTTTTGGGACTAATGCCGCGAAAGTCCCGAATCCGAGGTAGTGCTAAACTGATGAGGCGATCGAGGAAGGAATACATCCGATCGCCCCGGAGGGTGACCATCATTCCCACAGGCATTCCTTCACGAATTTTAAAGCCTGCGATCGCTTTCTTCGCTCGGGTAACTACGGGTTTTTGTCCCGCAATTGTAGCGATTTCAGACAAAGATGATTCTAGCGCTTTCGCATTGCTAGAGGCTTCCCCCAATCCCCGGTTAATAGTGATTTTTATCACCTTGGGCACCTGATGGAAATTTTGGTACTTAAACTGTTCCATCAGTTTGGGGACGATCGTTTCTTGATACCGCGTTTTGAGTTGAGTAGTCATGAGTTTTACATCCTTATCCCTGGTCTTTGTCAGGGACTCCTTAGTTCTGAAGATATAGAGCGGTGGGGTAGGGCAAGAATCCCTTCCCCTTCGTCCCTTGCCTAATCAATAATTTCCCCGGTTTTTTTGAGCATTCGCACCTTTCGTCCGTCTTCGGTAAAGGTGTAACATATCCGGCTTGCCACTTTTTCTTTGGAAGAATAAAGCATGACATTTGAGCTATGAACTGGAGATTCAAAGGTCTCAATCCGACCCGATTCTCCTTCTTGCTGAGGTTTAACGTGCTTTGTTTTCACGTTAACGCCTTTAACAATCACTTGGCTCTTAGTCGGAAAGGTTTTCATAATTTCTCCAACCTTTCCTTTTTCTTTCCCGGCAATAATCTGCACCGTATCGCCGGTTTTGACGTGCATTTTATAGCGCGTCAGCGCAGTGTTCCGTTGTTTAGCCATTTACAGCACCTCCGGCGCTAAGGATACGATTTTGGTGTAATTTTTATCGCGCAATTCGCGAGCAACGGGGCCAAAAACGCGGGTTCCCTTGGGGTTACCATCGGGGTTAACAATCACGGCGGCATTGTCATCAAAGCGAATGCTCATCCCACTATCGCGACGTAATCCTTTGCGGGTGCGAACCACAACAGCCCGCACGACATCAGATTTTTTAATCGGCATATTGGGAATAGCATCTTTGACAACGGCGATAATCACGTCACCAACGCCTGCATAGCGGCGGTTGCCCCCGAGGACGCGAATACACATTAACCGTTTAGCACCGCTATTATCGGCAACGTTGAGATACGACTCTTGTTGAATCACCTTCAGTCTCCGTGGTTCTTAGATTTGGGTGGCACTATTGATAATCTCAATCACTTGCCAGTGTTTTGTGCGACTGAGGGGGCGAGTTTCCTGGATGCGGACGCGATCGCCCTCTTTACATTGATTTTCCTCATCATGCGCTTTGTAGCGCTTGGTTTTGACGACAATTTTGCCGTACTTGGGATGAGGGCTTCTATTTTCAATCGCCACAACGACGGTTTTATCCATCTTGTCGCTGACCACTACACCAACTCTTTCTTTAACTGCCATGTCACTTAGTTTGTTATTCAGCGGCGGATTCGGCATTAGCCCGTTTGCGAGCGCCTTCCAGTGTCAGCAACTGAGACAGTTGATGTCTCTTATGCTTGAACAGGTGGGTCTTTTCTAACCGGCGCGTGGCTTTTTGCAGTCTGAGCGTAAATAATTCCTTTTTCAGGGTCAAAATCTGCTCATTAACTTCGTCATCGCTCAAGTTTTGAATCTCTGACATTTTGGGAAAAGCCATAATCTTACTCCCCTTCTCGCGAAATGAACTTGGTTTTAATCGGCAGCTTGTAATCCGCCAGTCGCATGGCTTCACGAGCTGTTGCTTCAGTTACGCCACCAATTTCAAACATAATGCGACCGGGTTTGACTACAGCCACCCAAAATTCGGGAGACCCCTTACCGGAACCCATCCGGGTTTCTGCCGGACGCATGGTCACGGGTTTGTCTGGGAAGATGCGAATCCAGATCTTGCCACCGCGCCGGATATACCGGGTCATGGCACGACGGCTGGCTTCGATTTGGCGGGAGGTAATCCAACAAGGTTCTAAGGCTTGGAGGGCGAATTCACCGAAGTTAATTTCATTACCCCGAGTCGCCAGTCCTCGCATCCGCCCGCGCTGTTGCTTGCGAAATTTCGTTCTTCTAGGACTTAACATGATGTGGTAATCGGTAATGGTTCATGGAGCCTGCAAGAGAGGCGATCGCGTGGTCAATCCCTGGGCTTTTCCCGCTAGGAATGCGTTCGCTCCCTACCATTGCTGATCTCTTACCCTTCATTGGAGCGGTCTTCAAACTGCTGACGGCGTTTTTTGCCACCCCGGGGACGAGGACCTGCACCCGCTGCTGCGGTGACCTCCAGTTCTTGTCCGGGGATGATTTCTCCCTTGAAGGTCCACACTTTGACGCCGAGAATTCCATAAATGGTACTGGCGGTGCGGTAGGAGTAATCAATATCGGCTCTTAACGTATGCAGAGGCACTCTCCCTTCCCGAGTCCACTCGGTCCGAGCAATTTCTGCACCGTTGAGGCGTCCACTGACTTGGATTTTGATGCCTTCAACGCCAGCTTTTTGGGCGCGTTGAATGGCTTGCCGCACGACGCGACGGAAGGAAACCCGTCGTTCGAGTTGGCTGGCAATGTATTCAGCAATCAAGGTAGCATCGGCATCCACGCGGGCCACTTCCACAACATTGATGCGGATTTGGCGGTTGCTGCCGCCTAGCAGTTCTTGCAGTCCGGTCCGTAAGGACTCGATGCCACTGCCACCGCGACCCACAACCACGCCCGGTCGGGCGGTGCGAACTTCCAGGTCGATCTGATCGGCTTTGCGCTCGATCCGAACGTCGGAAATGCCCGCGTTGTTCAGGGTGCTGTGGACGTAAGCGCGAATTTTGTAGTCTTCTTCTAAGAGTTCGGGGTAGCGATTGCTATCCGCGAACCACCGGGAGCGGTGTTCTTTGGTCACACCAAGCCGGAAACCAATTGGGTGTATTTTCTGTCCCACGTTCTGTGCGTCCTCTACTTACCGTAAAAACTAACCAGTGTCTCGTAAACCGTAAAGTCAAGACTTGGGCTTACTTGGCACGTTTACGTTTGCTGTTCTATTCGTCCTCAAGCACGTTCGCGACGGCAACGGTGATGTGACAGGTCGGCTTGCGGATCATATAAGCCCGTCCCTGCGCCCGAGGCCGGAATCGCTTGAGAGCCGGGCCACCATCGGCATAAGCTTGAGAAACCCATAAGGTAGCTGGATCGAGTCCGCTGTTATGCTCTGCATTGGCTGCTGCCGATCGCAGAACTTTACGAATCGGATCGCAAGCACGATAGGGCATGAATTCGAGGATGATCAGCGCTTCGCGATAGGAGCGACCCCGAATTTGGTCTAGGACTCGCCGTACTTTGTACGGAGACATCCGAATATAACGCGCGATCGCTTTGACTTCTGTTGAGGTATCAATAGCCATTATGTTTCTCCGTTGTCCAAAGTCCTTTGTCGTTTGTTTGTTGTCCTTTGTTGTTATCAAAGAACCTTTAACATCAGACTCCGAACTAGCGATAAAGTGGGCGCAAGCATTGAGCCCCTACCGCCGTTGACTTTTTTTATCGCCTTTGGCGTGTCCCCGGAAGGTCCGAGTCGGGGCAAATTCCCCTAATTTATGTCCGACCATTTGTTCATTGATATAGACCGGCACGTGCTGACGTCCGTTATGGACGGCGATCGTGTGACCGAGCATATCAGGGATGATGGTCGAAGCTCGTGACCAAGTTTTAATGACCTGTTTGTCACCTTTCGCATTCAATGCTTCGATTTTACTCAGCAAATGATCGGCTACGAAAGGTCCTTTTTTCAGTGAACGACCCATAAGTCAGTGATAATTTCTCAAAGAATGAACCCAGAAGAATTAAAGAATAAAGTGTTAATTCGTTTATTCTCAACTCTCTTGTCTTGATGATTAAGACTGCCGACCGCCCTTGCCGCGCTTGGAGGTTTTCCGACGCTTGCGGACGATCAATGCGTTACTTAATTTTTTCTTCTTGCGGGTCTTCCCACCTAAAGCGGGTTTACCCCAAGGTGAAACTGGCCCACTTCTACCAATCGGTGCTCGTCCTTCACCCCCACCATGTGGGTGGTCTACGGGGTTCATGACGCTGCCTCTAACTTCTGGACGACGACCGGACCAACGTTTGCGGCCAGCTTTACCGAGGCTGATGTTTCTAACATCAATGTTGCCGACTTGTCCGATGGTGGCGTAGCACTCTTTGCGGAACATCCGAACTTCACCAGAGGGTAATTTCAGGGTGACGAAATCCCCTTCTTTGGCTTGCACCTGAGCGCCGGAACCGGCTGAACGCACGACTTGACCGCCGCGACCGGGTGTCATTTCGACGTTATGAACGACGGTACCTAGAGGCATTCTTTCCAAGGGGAGAGCGTTGCCAACTTCGATGGGCGAGTCGGGTCCGGAGATGATATGAGTGCCAACTTGTAATCCTAATGGATGTAGGATGTACCGCTTTTCACCATCCTGATAGAAGAGGAGGGCGATCCGGGCATTCCGGTTGGGGTCATATTCGATTTCCGCAACTTTGGCCGGAATGTTATGTTTATCGCGGCGAAAGTCGATTTGCCGGTAAAGGCGTTTATGTCCGCCTCCACGATGACGGCAGGTAATCACCCCGCGATTGTTCCGTCCTTTTTTCCGGTGCTTTGACTTGGTTAGGGATTTTTCGGGAGTGTCGCGGGTGATTTCGTCAAACTCGGAGACACTGTACTGGCGTGTGCCAGGTGTGTAGGGCCGATAAGTACGGATACCCATAATTTAAAGTTTTGGTAACACTGCTTGATTTGCCATTGAATCCCATAAGCGCTTGGCACAGTTCGAGTGGGGATGTTGGAACCGCCCACTCCTAACCGGGCATCGGTTACACTTCTGGGAAGAAAATGTTTTGCAGGGAATCACCCTGGGCTAAGGTGACGATCGCTTTTTTGTAATGAGGCTTATACCCGACAAACTTCCCAACTCTACGTTTTTTGGGGGGTTTGTGCATGGTATTCACGCTGACTACTTTCACCTCAAAGAGGTGTTCGATCGCCGCTTTGATTTGGGGTTTGGTGGATTTGGCATCCACATCAAAGACGTATTTGTTCTGCTCCATCAGCAGGGTCGCTTTTTCGGTGACGATTGGGGTCTTCACCAAATCGGCCAGCTTTCTGAGATTATGTTCAGCCACCGTAGACCTCCTGAACTTTTGCGAGTGCTGCTGCTGTGGTTACGATTTTGTCAGCGGCAACCAGGTCGTACACATTTAACTGGTTGACGGCAATCAGTTTGATGTTTTCTACGTTGCGGGCTGATAAATAAACGTTGTCATCTCGTTGGTCAACGATTAATAACACCGTGGAGTCTGCATCGACTCCCCACCGGGCGATCGCACTGAGGAGATCTTTAGTCTTCGGACGGGGCAGTTTATCTGCAAATTCCTCGACGACGATCATGTCTTCGCTGCGGCTGATGAGCGCGGTTCTCAGGGCGAGTCTGCGCTCTTTGCGATTCATCTTCACGTCATAATCTCTGGGTTTGGGTCCAAAGATGACGCCGCCGCCTCTCCATAAGGGCGATCGAATTGAACCAGCCCGCGCTCGACCTGTTCCTTTTTGTCTCCAGGGCTTTCTGCCCCCGCCTCTGACTTCCGCCCGGGTTTTGGTCGATGCCGTTCCCTGACGCGCCTGGTTCAGTTGCCGAGTTACCGCTCTATGAACGATATGCGAGGCGTTCTCTTCAGACGCTACTCGCAAATCGATCGTCGCTTCGGCAACCTGTTCGCCTTCCCAGTTTCTGACTACACAATTAACCATATCTCTCTATTCCCGTTCTCTATGCTTTATGAATGGGGAATTCATTCTTTTCTCACCGGGGTGCTATTTAGCACGGCCTACATAATTGGCTGGCTTAATATTGAGCAGTGCACCGGGTTTTCCCGGAAGTGCTCC
>NZ_JAFLQW010000548.1 GCF_017313335.1 Phormidium pseudopriestleyi FRX01
GAGATCGCCGCCTCGTAGATTCGGGCGTAGGGAACCCGGTGACTGTAGTCTAGCCAGAGTTGATGCCATAACGCTTGGGCAACTAATGCTTGTTTCATCGGAATATCTCCGGGAATTGTGAGAGAAACAGGAGAGGCGATCGGCCTAGGGAATCGGTACAGGAGTCGAGAGTGAGGACAAAAAACCGGGATTCTTGTCCCTTTGAACTCATGCAGAAACCCCAAGGCATTACAGGGGATTAAACAATTTGGCGAAACAGGCATCGAGAATCTCTAACGCCACCTGAATTTGTTCAGCATCAACCACCAAAGGCGGACAAAAGCGGATAGCGGATTTGCCACAGCCGATGAGTAACAGTCCATGATAGAATGCCTCATCGATCGCGCGATCGCGTAAGGACGGGTCCAAAGCACCAGATTCATCAAGTAAATCCACTGCCACCATTAACCCTTTCCCTCGCGGTTGTGAGAGGTGGGGATAGCGGTGGGCTAATTTTCTGAGCCCTGCCTGTAATAACTCACCCATGTCGGTGGCATTGGCGATCGCCCCTTGAGTGAGAATCTGTAACGTCGCATTCGCTGCGGCACAAGCAACCGGATTCCCGCCAAAGGTGGTGGCGTGAGAACCCGGGGGCCAAGTCATCAATTCTGGACGAGCGAGAATGGCCCCGAGGGGTAATCCACTGGCAATCCCTTTCGCCAGAGTAATGATATCCGGCATAACATTCCAATGTTCCACGGCGAACAACTTGCCCGTGCGACCCATGCCCGATTGTACTTCATCCACCACCATTAAACAGTGATGGCGACTGCAAATTTCCCGAATTCGGGCCAAGAATCCATCTTCTGGAACTAGATATCCCCCTTCCCCTTGAATCGGTTCGACGATGATCGCTGCGAGTTCCTCCGGGGGTAACACCGTCTTAAACAGTTGAAACTCCAGATAGTCTAAGCTGGCATGAGTGCCGTAGGGAATATGAGTGATTCCCGGTAATAATGGCCCAAATCCTTGACGTTGCACCGCTTTTGAACCCGTGAGGGACATAGCGCCGAAGGTGCGCCCGTGAAATGCCCCCAGAAAGGCCACAATTTGAGTCCTTCCCGTCGCATAGCGGGCTAATTTGAGCGCCCCTTCGTTGGATTCCGCCCCAGAATTGCTGAAAAAGACCTTGGCACCTTGGGGAAATGGGGCGAGTTTGGCCAACTGTTCCGCCAGTTCCACCATTGGTTCATAGTAAAAATCGGTCCCCGACATATGGAGCAACTGGGCCGCCTGAGCTTGAATCGCTTGCACCACTTGGGGATGAGCGTGTCCGGTGGCGGTGACGGCGATGCCTGCGGTAAAGTCGAGGAAGACGTTGCCATCTACGTCTTGGATTGAGCAACCCTCTCCTCGGGCGACAACTAAGGGGTATCCTCGGGTATAGGAGGGAGAAGTCACGGCGCGATCGCGCTGAACCAGTTCTTGGGCGCGGGGTCCCGGTAAGGGGGTGACCAGATGGGGCCTCCGAGGTAAAGATTGGCCCGTTAAAATTTCATCCATCGCCATTCCACTTTTCCGATTTACTAATGTCTACTCGACGCGATTCTAATGTAATTACAGTTGACCGGGTAGCCAATGGAGTTGACCTGGGAGCAATTTGAGGAGAAAATAGGAGCGAGTCATCATAAGTATATTTACGGTTTAACTCCAGATTAACTGGATTTTATCCCTTTTTTCCCCAAAAAATAAAGTCGAAATTCTAAAATGGTAGGAATAGAATGAAAAAGAGGCTGAGGTTAAATCGGAACAGATAAAATGGTTTCTTAAGGTTCTCCTGTTCGCACCTTGAAAGTGCCATCCCCAAGCTCCTGACTCCTCCAAACTATGATGAAAATAGGTCCATCCCTACTCCTGCGTCTATTTAGCAAACTGCGTCAGCTTTGCTATCCCCTCAATCAGCATTCAACGCCATTGCTACAATTCCTGCACCCATTGGGGATTGCCCTCCTCAGTGTCAGCCTCGCCACGGGGATTAAAATCGCCCTGGAACCCTTCATTTCAAGGGAAAGCCCCTTTTTGGTCTATTTTGCGGCGATTTTGGTCAGTGCTTGGTTTGGGGGTAAGAGAGCGGGACTGATGGCCACCCTATTCGCCGGATTAGCCAGCGGTTACTTATTTTTATCTCCCGTTTATTCCCTGATAGAAAGCACGTTGGGGCAAACATTCCGGTTGATGTTATTTCTAATTGAAGGAGCGGCAATGGCGATCGGCATTGGCTCATTGCAACAGGCAAAACAACAGTCTGTCCAGAGTGCCAGAACGGCTCAAAGACATCTCGAATCTTTTCTACAAAGCGAACAGCGCTTTCACTTGTTGGTGGATGGCATCGAAGATTATGGACTTTATATGCTCGCACCCGATGGGCGGGTAAATAGCTGGAATCCAGGGGCAAAACGTCTCAAAGGGTATGCAGCCGAGGAAATTATTGGCAAACATTTTTCTTGCTTTTATCCCCCAGAAGCAGTGGCTGAAGGTCAACCGGAACGAGACTTGAAACAGGCGGAAGAACAGGGACGGTTGGAACAAGAAGGAGAAAGACTGCGAAAGGACGGAACCCGCTTTTGGGTCCATGAAGTGATTACGCCTTTGTACGATAACCCGGGTAATCTTTACGGGTTCTCTAAAATTAGCCGGGATATCACCCAAAGCAAGCGGGCTAAGGCGGCACTCAAAGCAAGTGAACAACAGTTTAAAACCCTCGCTGAATCGACAGTAGAAGGGATTTTCTTTTATGAAGGCGATCGCATGATTGCCGTGAATCCCTCCCTGGAAAAGATATTTGGATATGACCCGGACGAACTGATAGAACAGCCCTTAACCTATATTTTTACAGAGGAGACGGTAGCGTTAATGTTAGCTGACGGCCAATGGACAGAGGAAGGGTCATCAGAGGCGGTTGGCATCAAAAAAGATGGGACAACGATCACCCTAGAAACGGTAATTCAACCGACCCTCTATTTGGGTCGCTCTGTGTGGATGGCATCAGTGCGGGACATCAGCGATCGCAAGCGGGCCGGAGCTGAACTCCAACAAACCTTGAAAGAATTATCCGATTTCCAATTGGCTTTAGATAAATCAGCAATTGTTGTCACCACTGATGCCAAAGGAACCATTCAATATGTTAACGATAAATTTATTCAAATTTCTCAATATTCCCGGAGTGAATTGCTGGGACAAAGCCATTATATGGTCAATTCCAGCTATCATCCTAAAGAATTTTTTATCAATCTTTGGGTGACTATTGCTCGGGGGGAAGTGTGGCGAGGAGAAATTAAGAATCGGGCTAAAGATGGGACTTTTTATTGGGTGGATACGGTAATTGTGCCGTTTTTAGATAGTCATGGAAAGCCCTTTCAATATTTAGCCATCCGCTACGATATTACCCAACGGAAACAGGCTGAGGAAGCCAGGGGCGACAGTGAAAAACGGTTCCGGGATATGGCAGATACGGCTCCAGTGCTGTTGTGGATAGCCGATCGCCAGGGGCAGTGGACCTTTTTAAATAAATGGGGCTTAAACTTCATTGGCGCATTACTGGAAGCGGACCCGGACCTCAACCATCGGGACCGGATCCATCCCGAGGATCAACTCCAGTGCATCTTGAGTTACCAACAAGCGGTAAAGGCAAGCCAACCCTTTACTCAGGAATACCGCCTGCAACGAGCCGATGGAGCCTATCGCTGGATGTTAGAAACAGGGGTTCCCCGGTTGAATGCCGAGGGCAATTTAGTGGGGTTCATTGGGTCAGCAATTGATATTACTCCCCTCAAACAGGCAGAAGCTGAACGGATTAAACTGTTACAACTGGAACAAACCGCCAGAAGTCAGGCAGAAGCCAGCGAGCAATATTATCGATTCCTGAGCGAAGCGATTCCGCAAATGGTCTGGACCGCCCTACCGGATGGGACCGTAGATTACCTGAGTGAGCGATGGAGTGATTACACCGGCTTGAGTGTGGCGGAATTGTTAGGCTGGGGATGGGAGCTCATCATGCATCCCGACGACTTGTCCGAATGTCGCGAACGCTGGACTGCTTGCGTGGAAAACGGAGAACCTTATGAAATTGAAGTAAGAATGCGCCGGGGTTGCGATGGCGCTTATCGCTGGCATCTGGGATTAGCGGTACCAATGCGCGATCATCAGGGGGAAATCGTCAAGTGGTTTGGGACTAATACGGACATTCACGAACGCAAGCAGGCACAACAAGAGCGAATGGAGTTGTTGGAACGGGAGAAGGCGGCCCGAATTTTGTCCGAACGGGCAACAACAATGGTGCATCGGTTACAAGCGATTATGGATGTGGCGATCGCCCCTTTATCTCTCCATGATCTACTCCAAGAATTGCTCGATCGCCTCACGGTGGTGTTAGAAGTAGATGCTGCCGTAATTTTATTGGTCAACGAGGACCAAACGGCCCTGATCGTGACCGCCACAAAAGGCTTAGATTTACAGCAACCCCTGTATCCCAATATCCCAATCCCGATGGGTCTGGGATTTTCGGGACAAATTGCCCAGACTCGGCAACCCATGAAGATTGAGTGCAATGCTCATGCTCAAGTGATTAGTCCGCTGTTCCGAGATAAAAAAATTGAGTCAATTATGGGCGCCCCGATGCTGTTACAAGACCGGGTGCTTGGGGTGCTCCATGTCAGTACCGAGTCGCCGCGAGAATTCATGGCAGAAGATGTCTATTTGCTGCAACTGGTCGCCGATCGCGTAGCACTTGCCATTGACCGCGCTAACCTCTATGAAGCCCAGCAGCAAGCCCGCGATCGTGCCGAAAAAGCCAACCGACTCAAGGATGAATTTTTGGCGATCGTCTCTCATGAATTGCGGACCCCCCTCAACTCCATTCTCGGCTGGGCGCAATTGCTCCGTGCGCGCACCCTCAAAGAAGAGACCCAACAAAAAGCCCTAGAAACCATCGAACGCAATGCCAAGCATCAGGTGAACCTGATTGATGATATCCTCGATGTCTCGCGGATTATGCAGGGGAAAATTCGCCTCACCCGAGTTCCCTTGTATCTGGAAACCCTGGTGGAACAAGCTATTGCCACCCTGACTCCGGCAGCGTTAGCTAAATCGATTGAAATCCACACCCTGTTCAACTCAACCGGACAGCCGATTTTAGGGGATAGTAGCCGCCTCCATCAAATTGTCTGGAATCTGCTCTCCAATGCCGTAAAGTTCACCCCCAATGGCGGACGGGTGACGGTGGCGATCGAGCAGGTAGGGAATCACTTAGAATTTCGGGTTCAGGATACGGGGATTGGAATCAGTTCTGAATTCCTGCCTCACGTCTTTGAGGGCTTCCGCCAAGCCAATAGTTCCTCCACCCGCAGCCACGGGGGTCTCGGTCTGGGCTTAACCATTGTGCGCTACCTCGTCGAACTGCATGGGGGTACAGTCCATGCCTTCAGTCAGGCTGAAGATGCTGGCTCAACCTTTACCGTGGCACTCCCCATCGGTGTCTCCCAAAACTCTCCCCTAGATCCCGATTCCATGACTTGGGATGAGAAAACCATCGGGCACTGTCCCTTGAACCTCGCCGGTTTAAAGGTGCTGGTTGTGGATGACGATCGCGATACCGGAGAGATGATTGCTCAAGTCCTAGCGGAATATGGGGTCAAGACGACGGTGGTTTTATCCGCTGCCGAAGCCTTAGCCGCCACCGAGCGATCGCGTCATGATATCTTGATTTGCGATATTGGAATGCCCGATGAAGACGGCTATGTTTTAATCCGTAAAATTCGCCAGCGCGAGGCGGGATACTGTAAGCCCATTGCGGCGATCGCCTTGACCGCTTTTGCTCGGGAAGAGGATCGCCAACAAGCCCTTTTAGCGGGATTTCATCTTCATGTTGCTAAACCTGTTGAACCGATGAAATTAGCAACTGCCCTCGCGGAAATTGCCAAACAAACGGGCTTAATCTAATCCCATAATTTCCGAGTCCCTCTTGATCCCTCTCTTGCATCTCTGAAATTCTGACCGTTTGAAGGCTAAAATTGAAATTAGGGAAGCAGAGTTCGTCGGAATGTGATTTTCTCACCCTCAAATTATCGCGATTTTCTCCAAATTAAAATCCATCCATCTCGTTGGGGTGCTGAGGCATAGTTAGGTTTGACCATAACCCATCAATTTAACCCTTATCAATTCCCAGAACGCTCCCTAAAAACAATCTGATTCTAATGAATTAAAGCCCTATGAACCAATTTAATTTTAATCCGGCCACTCTCAGCTCCCAGACGGAAGAACAAGGATTTAAAAATCCCCCCGAAACTAACAGTAACCAGGACCTAAAAATCCTATTAATTAGCGGTATATTTGGATTGCTCACCCTCTTAACCCTCGCGCTGTGGCCCGACCTGCTCGGGAATCTGTTGGCAAAGGACGGGTTTATCCCCCACGGACATTGTTATCTCTGGAAGCCCTCGTTAGTTTGGCTCCATGTGACCTCAGACTCCCTGATTGGCATCGCCTATGTTGCCATTTCTACCAGCCTTACCTATTTCGTTTATAAAGCGCGGCAAAATATCCCTTTCCATTGGATGTTTTTAGCCTTTGGTGCCTTTATCATCGCTTGTGGCATGACCCATTTTCTAGCCGTATGGACCTTATGGAATCCCACCTACTGGTTATCGGGTAATGTCAAATTAATCACGGCGATCGCCTCTGTCACCACGGCAATTTCTTTACCGCCGTTAATCCCCAAAGCCTTGAAATTATTGGACTCGGCTCAAGTTTCTGAAGAACGCCGCTTGAATCTGGAACGCGCGAACCAAGAACTCGAAGCCCTCTATGGTCAGATGAAGCAACTCAATGAAGTCAAAAGCCAATTTTTTGCCAATGTCAGTCACGAATTGCGAACTCCCTTGGCTTTGATTTTAGGTCCGACTCAGAAGTTGCTCGCCGATCACCCACTCTTGGAGGAACAACACCGGGACTTGCTCGTAATCGAACGCAATGCCCGAATGCTCCTCAAACAGGTTAATGATCTCCTGGATATCTCTAAGCTAGAAGCAGGCAAGATGGAACTGGCAGAAGTTCCCCTGGACTTGGCGAGTCTGATCAGCCAGGTAGCGGCAAACTTTGACGCCTTAGCGATCGAACGTGAGATTAACTTAACCGTGAGGACTCCCGAGTCCTTGGTGACCCAATTGGACCGCCAAAAAATTGAGCGGGTGGTTTTAAACTTACTCTCCAATGCGTTTAAGTTCACCCCCCAGGGAGGCCAAATTGACTGTTCCCTCTCTCTGGAAGTGAGGGAGGGGGAAAACAATCTGGTGACGATCGCCATCCAAGATAGTGGTCCAGGGGTTCCTCCTGAACGGCGCGAAACCATCTTTGAGCGGTTTAGCCAAATTGAAGGGGGGAGTACCCGTCGGTTTGGCGGGACGGGGTTGGGGTTGGCGATTGTTAAGGAATTTGTAGAACTTCATCAGGGGAGCATTACCGTCTCGGATGCACCCCTAGGCGGGGCGATGTTTACTGTACAGCTTCCTGTGGCGGTGGCCTCGGAGACGACGGAGACGATGGCGGAATCTTCCCTCTGGGAGGATTTGGCTGAATCGGCGATCGCTGAACCGACTTCAACCGTTGAGACAACTCCCCCGATTCTCCGTCCAAATGACTCTCGCCCCCTGGTTTTAATTGTGGAAGACAACCCAGAAATGAATCGCTTTGTCTGCGAAATCTTGGGACGGGACTATCAAATTGCTACCGCGTCTAACGGAGAACAAGGATTGGAACAGGCACTCACTTTGCATCCAGATTTAATCTTGAGTGATGTGATGATGCCCAAAATTGGCGGCGATCGCCTGGTGTCTTTATTACGCAGTAATCAGGATTTCGCCGATGTTTCAATTATCATGTTAACGGCAAAAGATGATGATGAGTTGCGGGTGCAGTTATTGCGCGAAGGGGTCCAAGATTATCTGATGAAACCCTTTTCTGTGGAAGAATTGCGGGGGCGTGTGGGCAATGCGATCGCCATTAAACGGGTGCGGGATTTGTTACAGCAGGAGTTAGCCTCTCAAAGCTCTGATATAGAAGTCCTCGCCTCAGAACTGACTTTCCATAAGCGAGAACTGCAAGCAGCGCTCATCCTCCAACAGCAACAGTCGGAAGAATTAATGAAGGCGAATCAAATCAAGGATGAGTTTTTATCGATTGTTTCCCATGAACTTCGCACGCCCCTCAATTCGATTCTGGGCTGGACCCAGTTGCTGCTCACCCGCAAGATGAATGAACCGACGAAGACAAAAGCATTAGAAACCATTGAGCGCAATGCCAAACAACAGGTTAATCTGATCAATGATATCCTGGATGTTTCCCGAATTATTCGGGGCAAAATTCGCTTACAACTGCGTCCGGTGAATTTAATTCCCCTTGTTGAAGCGGCCCTGGATACAATGCTTCCCACGGCTGAAGCGAAGGGAATTCAGATTGATTTCAACTTTGACCCGGCGATCGCCTTGATTTCGGGAGATAGCGATCGCTTGCAGCAAGTAGCCTGGAATTTGTTGTCTAATGCGGTGAAATTTACTCCAGCAGGGGGTAAGATTTCTGTGGCGATCGCCCAGACAGACTCCTATATTACCCTCCAGGTTCAGGATACCGGAATTGGCATTAATCCAGACTTTCTGCCCTATATTTTTGAGGGATTCCGCCAAGCGGATAGTTCTACGACTCGCGCCTATGGCGGATTAGGGTTAGGATTGACCATCGTCCGTCACTTAGTCGAACTCCACGGGGGCAAGGTCCAAGCGCTGAGTGAGGGTGAAGGCCAAGGGGCCACGTTGATTGTCCAGTTCCCGATTCTGCCAAAACTGCCACAAGAGCAGACAGTCGAGACTTCCTGTTCCAGGGAAGAGGGATTGTCGAGTCAACTGTGGGCCCTGGATGGGTTGCAGGTGTTGGTGGTGGATGACGACCCGGATACCGGGGAATTAATGCAAGCGATGCTGACAGATTATGGGGTGCGGGTTCGCGTGGTGACTTCGGTTTCCGAGGCGATCGCCCTGATGGACCAATTCAAATTTGATATCTTAGTTAGCGATATTGGAATGCCTGGAGAAGACGGATATCATTTAATTCAGCAAATCCGCCACCATGAAGCTGACAGCAACAGCCATATTCCTGCGATCGCCCTGACTGCTTTCGCCTCAGAGGAGGACCACGCCCAAGCGCTCCTGGCAGGCTTTCAAAAGCACCTTTCTAAACCTGT
Organism: Phormidium pseudopriestleyi FRX01; assembly: GCF_017313335.1. GTDB lineage: Bacteria > Cyanobacteriota > Cyanobacteriia > Cyanobacteriales > Laspinemataceae > Laspinema > Laspinema pseudopriestleyi. Next base: position 9,269 of record NZ_JAFLQW010000548.1, read on the forward strand.
AGAACCCGCCCAATTAGCTAGGGTTTTAGCTCAGTTAGCCTCGACTCTGTGAAAGAGGAGGATGTAGGGGTTTGGTCTCCAAACCCTCTTGAGGCTTCCGGTCCCCGGACCTTGGCAAGGGGAGGGTTAGGGTGGGGTCATAGTGACGTGCGATCGCACTTGCGCGTAGAAAGAGGTTGGCACCCGCCTCCATACAGGCGCGATCGCATCCAGTGAGTGCGTGACGTGGCAAAGCCTCGTCAGGAGGACCCCACCCTAACCCTCCCCTTGCCAAGGTCCGGGGACCGTTCGTAAAAAACCTACTCTTGTAAGCCCGCCCCTTCTCCCAAAAAGGGAGAAGCCCTCACACTCAGTCCCTCTCCCACTCTGGGAGAGGGACTGAGTGTGAGGGCGGCGAGCATTGGGATGCTCCCTCAAAATAGGATTCAGGCTGATAGATGAATTGGAATTAATCCCACCCTTTTTTCAAATTAAGCGTTCAACTTGGCTAACATTTTTGCCACTTTTGCCCCGATATTTTCCACGGCTTCTTGCTGTTTGGAGTCTTTTAACGTCCCAGATTCAGTGAAGGCTTCAAACGCTTGGGGAATAGCTTTTTGATCCGGTAAAACAATCATACTAATATTCCCCAGCATTTCTCGGAGTGAAGCCAACCCCCGCAATCCCCCTAAAGCACCAGGAGAGGTACTCATAATTCCCACAACTTTGCCTGAAAAAGCAGCCAACATAGGTTCACCAGGAGCAGAACGGGATACCCAGTCAATCGCATTTTTAAGCAGAGGACTAATGGTACTATTATACTCCGGGGAGGCAATTAACAATCCTTGGTGAGCCAAGAATAATGATTTTAATTCCTGAGCATAGGGTGGCATTCCCTCTGCTGCTTCTAAGTCTTGGTCAAACAGGGGGATGGGAAAATTTCGCAGGTCAATATAAGTAACCTCTGCACCAGCTTTTCTAGCGCCATTGACCGCAATTTGGACCAGTTTTTTGTTAAAGGACGCTTCACGAGCGCTTCCAGCAAAGGCGAGAATTTTTTGGGGGGTAGACATCGTTAACTCCTGCGGTTTTTAGTTCAAAAACAGATGATTCAAAAGGGACTTAGCCCAGAAGTTATCATAGCCCATTTGTGGGTCAAATCGGGCTGGGATTGAATTGTCATCAGCCGATCGCACTCCGAGCCTCATCCCGGGGTAATCTCCACTAAAATCACTCGCGATTGTCGATTTGCGCCCGTTGTAAGCGTCCAGAAAAGTCTACATAAACAGTTTTCCATTCCGTAAACACATCCAGCGCTGCTGTCCCTGCCTCACGATGTCCGTTGCCAGTTTGTTTAACACCACCAAAGGGTAAATGCACCTCGGCACCAATGGTCGGACCATTAATATAAGTGATTCCGGCTTCAATATCGCGCATGGCTTGAAACGCCCGATTTACATCGCGAGTATAAACCGAGGAAGATAACCCATAGGAGGTATCATTGAGAATGGCGATCGCCTCCTCAAAAGAAGAAATTTCCATCAACGCCACCACCGGCCCAAAAATCTCTTCCTGTGCGACTCGCATATCCGGCATCACCCCATCCAGGATAGTTGGCTCAAAAAAGAATCCCCCAGTCAGCGTTCCAGCCGTTGTGCGATGGCCACCGATTAAAATCTTCGCCCCTTCTTGATGGGCAATTTCGATATACTCCTCAATCGTATTCAGTTGCGTGGCATTGACAATCGGCCCGATGTCAGTATTCGGGTCTGTTCCGGGTCCCAGACGAAGTTTCCGAGTGCGATCGAGCAGCATTTCGGTAAACTTATCCTTAATATCCCGATGCAGCAGGAGGCGACTGGTGGCGGTACACCGTTGCCCACTCGTGCCAAAAGCCCCCCAGACTGCGCCTTCCAGGGCTAATTCTAAATCCGCATCCTCCATCACCACCTGGGCATTTTTTCCCCCCATTTCCAAACAAACCCGCTTGTGCTGTTTGGCGCAGATAGCCGCTACTTCCGCGCCAGTTTGTGAGGACCCGGTTAATGAAATTAAATTGATATCGCGATGTTCTACCAAGGCTTTTCCCGCTTCTTCTCCCAACCCATGCACCAGGTTGACCACACCCGGGGGAAATCCGGCATCATGGAAAACCTGAAACAGGAAGTTAGTCACCGCAGGGGTGTCTTCGGACGGTTTTAGGACGATGGTATTCCCGCAAACTAAGGCAGGCATCGCTTTCCAACAGGGAATGGCAATGGGAAAATTCCAAGGGGTGATTAAACCGCAGACTCCGATGGGCATTCGCACGGTCATCGCAAATTTATTATCCATTTCCGAGGCGGTGGTTTGCCCAAACAGACGACGACCTTCTCCGGCATAATAAAAGGCGCAGTCAATGCCTTCTTGGACATCTCCATTGGCTTCAGTTAGGGGTTTTCCCATTTCCTGACTCATTAAGTAGGCCAGTTCTGCTTTGCGATCGCGCAATAATTCCCCGAAGCGGTATAAAAATTCGGCCCGTTCCGGTGCCGGAACTCGTCGCCAAGTGCGATAGGCCATGCGGGCGGCAGTCACGGCCATTTCTATATCAATCTCACGCGATCGCCCAAAGGTGGCAACCAGTTCGCGCCAATGCGCGGGATTGCGACTTTCCATCGTTTCCCCACAGGCGGGGGGTAACCAGTGACCATCAATATAATTCAGACAATTGTGCATGGTTAATCCGGGGTAATTATAGATAGGGACAGCTTACAACCAATGATGAGCAATCTCGATTCCCCGAGTTGTCATAATTGATTCAAACAACGAAGTAGGTAAGGCTTGTTCTACGGGCCATACGCCCGGTTTTGTGAGCTTTCCATTCAGCATCAGTTCGGCGATGGTTCCGGTGCCAATTCCCGTGGCAACAGCGGCGCTATGATGAACCACTGTACTGCAAACCGTGGCGGGTTGTCCCTCGGCATTCCTACCGTTGACTTGCGATCGCACCGCCACCCCAGTCCCGCTAAATTTGTCGGTGACTCCCGTCATCCGGTAGCTGACTTGAGATAAAAACTCCACCACGGCGGAATTTTTCAGGGCGGCGGAGGGCCATAAATTAGCCACCATCCAGGTTAAATGGTTGTACAAATCCGGGGAAGTGCCGAATTTGGTAATGGCGGTTTTGACGGGGAAGGAGTCAGGTAAGGTAAAGGCTTCTGGCATATCAAACCAGTAAACTCCGACCTTTCCGTAGGGTTCGGGAAATTCGATAGTTTCGCGATCGGTATAGGGTTTAACCTGTTGCCATTGACCATCAATCCAGACATAAAAGGGGTTTTGTAAGCCTAAAAATGTAGTTCGCATGACGGTGACTCCTGCACCCCCTGACCCGCCCACAACGTAGCTTAAATGAATGCGATCGGCTTCGTGAAGTTGTTCGACACCTTGGCGAACCATGCTATTAGAAATACCGGGAAAAATTCCAGTATTAATGACGGCGGTTATGCCCGCTTTTTCTGCGGATTCATGCAATGCCAGCGCCCTGCGGGTGAATCCCCGGTTATCGCTGACATCGGTATAGCTGACGCCGCGATCGATGCAGAGTTGGAGGACTCGGGCATCGCGGTGATGGAAGGGTCCGGCACTATGAACGACGAGATCGCTGTCGGCGATCGCCTGTTCCAATCCAGGGCGATCGTCTAAATGTAGCGCGCGAAACTTCAGGCGATCGCCGAGGGTCTCCTCTACTGATACTGATTTTCTCGATGCCTTGTCCCGTCCCGTTACTGTAATTTCTGCATCGGTATGGGCGAGCAAATCCTCAGCAATGCTGCTGCCGATGCGTCCCCGTCCGCCAATAATCAAAACTCGTTGGCTCATGTCTTTAATCCGTAACAATACCTTCATTGCAGCATTTTTCTCTAAATCTGGCATCTATACGAAGAAAGA
>NZ_JAFLQW010000079.1 GCF_017313335.1 Phormidium pseudopriestleyi FRX01
ATGAAAGAAACCCGGTTTCTAACCTACTGCAAAGGACTCAGAAACCGGGTTTCTGCGTTAAATTTTGTCCCTTCCAGGTAAATTTGTGAAAGAAACCCGGTTTCTTTAGCTCACAAAACAAATCACAAGCGATCGCCTGATTTTTTGCACCGAAATTGGCTACAAGGGTGGGCAAAAGCCCACCCAATTGACGTTACTGCAACCCTTCTTTTAACTGGGTTTTAGCCGTCTCTAATGCTTGTTTTAACTGGTTTGGGTCCCGTCCCCCCGCTTGCGCCAGATTAGGACGTCCACCGCCACCGCCACCGCAAATTTTGGCAATTGCGCCAATAAATTTACCCGCTTGCAATCCTTTGGCATTCACTTCTTTGCTAAAGGCAGCCACTAAACTGACTTTATCGGGACTGGGAACTGACCCTAAAACTACTGCGCCATTTCCGAGTTTTTGGAGTAACCGTTCTGCAGCAGTTTTTAACGCATCCGCATCCACTTCACCGAGATTGGCAACAATCAGTTTAAACTCTCCAATGGATTCAGCAGTTGATAGTAATTGCTCGGATTTAACAATCGCTAATTCGGCTTTCAGGGATTCTAATTGCTTTTGGGTGGCTTTCAATTCCCCTTGAATACTATCGATACGATCGCAGATTTCCTCGGGTTTGACCTTAAACCGATCGCTCAATTCCCTCACCACGCGATCGCGCACTTCCAAATAGTCCAAAATCGCCGGTCCCGCTACCGCTTCAATCCGTCGCACCCCAGAGGCAACCCCAGATTCCGAGACAATCTTAAACGCGCCAATTTCAGCGGTATTACTCACATGAGTTCCTCCGCACAATTCCATTGAAACGCCGGGAAAATCAATCACTCGCACTTCATCGGCATATTTCTCACCAAACATGGCGATCGCTCCTTTTGCCCTCGCCTCCGTCAGTCCCATCGTCTCAATTTGGGCTTGATGTGCTTCCGCAATCCAAGTATTCACCCGGTCCTCAACTTGTTTTAACTCCTCCGGAGTTAGAGCACGAGGACAGTTGAAATCAAACCGCAAACGGTCAAAATCTACTAAGGAACCCGCCTGAGAAATTCCCTCATCCACAATCAGTTTTAACGCTGCTTGGAGTAAGTGAGTTGCGGTATGATTGGCTTGAGCACGACGACGACAACTGCCGTCAATTTGGGCAGTAATGCGATCGCCTACAGAGATGCTTCCCCGTTCAATCCGTCCGAAATGCACAAAGAAATCCGATTCCTTTTTCACCTCTTCCACGCGCACTAAACTATCTTGACCCGAGAGAAATCCCCGATCGCCAATTTGTCCCCCGGATTCGGCATAAAATGGCGTTTTGTCTAACACCACCTGCACGCGATCGCCAGCAGTAGCAGATTCAACAGAGTTCCCCTCCATCAAAATCACCGTTACTTCTGAGGTAGTCATAGGTTCAGAATAGCCTAAAAATTCCGTGGCGTTGATATGTTCAGCGAGTTTATCTAAACTGCCTTGAACCGTGAGGTCAATGGTTTCATGGGCCGCTTGCGATCTCATCCGTTGTTCTTCCATTGCCGCATCAAACCCAGGTAATTCCACAGTAATTCCCCGTTCTTCCACAATTTCTTGGGTCAACTCTAAGGGGAACCCATAAGTATCATAAAGGATAAACGCATCCCGTCCGGTAATTTCTTGGGGGTTTTTCTCCATCAATTCTGCTAACAGTTTCTCACCCCGTTCCAGGGTTTCCAAAAACCTTGTTTCTTCCCGTTGCAGTTCCGCCTTCAGACTCGCCTCGCGATCGCGCAGATTGGGATAGGCCCCTTCTCCCAGGGCGATCGCCGCTTCTGCCACCTCGGCAGTAAACACCCCCTCAATCCCAATTAATCGTCCATGACGCACCACCCGACGAATTAACCGACGCAGGATATACCCTCGGCCAATATTAGACGCGGTAATCCCATCAGCAATCATCTGAACCACAGCGCGAGAATGGTCCCCAATCACCTTCAGAGAAACTTTGGTTTTTTCATCCGCAGTGGCGTAATCAATTCCCGCAATATCCGCCGCTTTTTTGACAATCGGAAAAATCAGGTCTGTTTCATAATTGTTGGGAACTTTTTGGAGGATTTGCGCCATCCGTTCCAACCCTAATCCGGTGTCAATATTCTTTTTCGCTAACGGAGTGAGATTGCCTTCAGCATCCCGGTTGTACTGCATGAACACCAGGTTATAGAATTCGATGAAGCGGGTATCATCTTCTAAATCAAGGTTGTCATCCCCGAGTTCGGGATGAAAGTCATAATACAATTCTGAACAAGGACCACAGGGACCCGTGGGACCGGATGCCCAGAAATTATCCGCTTCGTCCATCCGCTTAATCCGATGGGGGGGAATGCCGATTTTGTCCCGCCAGATGTTGAATGCTTCGTCATCTTCGCGGAAGACACTAACGACAATGCGACTGGCAGGGAGTCCATAGACTTGGGTGGAGAGTTCCCAGGCAAAGGCGATCGCCTGTTCTTTGAAGTAGTCCCCAAAGCTAAAATTGCCCAACATCTCAAAAAAGGTATGATGGCGGGCGGTGCGTCCCACATTTTCGATATCATTGGTGCGGATGCACTTTTGGGACGTGGTAGCGCGAGGAAAATCGGGAGTGCGCTGTCCGAGAAAGATGGGTTTAAACGGCAGCATCCCGGCGATCGTCAGTAAAACCGTGGGGTCTTCTGGGACTAAAGAGGCACTCGGCAGGATTTGATGACCCCTAGCGGCATAGAAATTGAGAAATTTGTCGCGGATTTGGTTACCGGAGAGGGATTCAGGAACAGCAGGCATGAGTTAGTTAACGACTTTCATTGAGTGAACAGGTATTCTATTGTTGCATTCGTTGAGAGGCGATCGCTACCTCCGTCCCTTGAACAGAGATCAGCAGGGGTTAGGGTCCTTGAATCCGTGGGACTGGGGAATGGATCAGAGGCGATCGGACAGCATCACCTCCTGATGTCCTTTCTCAAGGGTAAGAACATCACTCAAGAGATAATTCCCCACCCTGAAAAAACCCAGTAGATGATCTACTGAGTTTAACCATTCCACTCAATTTGATATTCATTAACCGGCCAAAGCGTCGGTTTTCATCTCCTGGGAACTGGGTTGTGTAAATGCTTCAGTAGAACAGTCATCTCTTCTCCCGGTACCCCGAGGAATCGTACATTTTTTCTCATCCGGATTGGGTTGAGGGACTGATTTAACAGGATTGGTATGATTTGAACTAGCAAATTCCGTAGTCTTACTGAGATTGTCTTTAACTTGAGGCACCCCAATTACCGTACCAATAAGTAAA
>NZ_JAFLQW010000666.1 GCF_017313335.1 Phormidium pseudopriestleyi FRX01
CATTCCTATTCAGTTTTTAAAGGAGTAGGGTGGGCATTGCCCACCTTCTGTTCGGTGGCTTCACCACCCTACAATTGCTACAATTGCTATTTTATTTTTTGGAGTTCCCTTAGAAGATTTTATTTTTTGGAGTTCCCTAATAAAGATTAAATTTATGAAAACTGCCAAAACTCAACTAGAAGCAAATTGTACCTCAAATCTTCCTAAACTTCCAGTTAATCCATTAGAAAAGTCTGAACACCACAAATATAACTCTAATTTTGCAAATGCCATCCTCAAAGGAGTTGTCTTTACGGGAGCCAATTTGAAAAAAGCTAATTTGATTCGCACTAATTTATCTGGAGCCGATTTGCAAGGAGCAGATTTGCAGGGAGCAAATTTATCTGAATCCAAGCTTTGTGAAGCCAATTTAAGTGGGGCAAATTTAACGAATGCCAATTTAACAGGGGCCGATTTGAGAGGGGCCGATTTAACTGGCGCAATCATGCCAGACGGAACGGTTTTTAACCCCAATCACCATTTATCTTCCTTGAACAAAGGTGAGGTTTGACAAGATTTTATGTCAATCCCCGAATCAGTTAAAGTGGTGAATAATAATCCAGTAACGACTTCAGTCGTTACTACAAAAAAGAGAACAGGTTTATTCGTTCGTAGTAAAGACTTTAGTCGTTTCTTTATTTCCTCAATAATCACTGAAAATCAATCAGTCTTAATGCTGGAGAAAACTACCCCAATACATTAGAAAGCAGACGGAGATCGGCTGCTGGACATAAATCTGCTAACTCACAGCGATCGCAAGCGGGATTCCTCGCTGTACAAACCGCTCGTCCATGATAAATCAGCCGAATCGACCAATTTTCCCAATCTTCCTGGGGAAGTAGGCGAATTAAATCCCGTTCTATCTTCACCGGGTCTGTATTTTCCGTCAATCCTAACCGATTGGATAACCGCTTAACATGGGTATCCACCGTTACGCCCTGATTAATCCCATAAGCATTCGCCAGGACCACATTGGCTGTTTTTCGGGCAACTCCCGGCAACTCCACTAGCAATTCCATCCGCTTTGGCACTTGATGATTGTGTTTTTCAACGATCGCCCGACAAGCGCCTTGAATATTTTTCGCCTTATTCCGATAAAACCCCGTCGAACGAATTAACTGTTCCAACTCCTCAATATCCGCACGGGCGATCGCCTCAGCATCCGGAAACCGTCTAAACAACTCCGGAGTCACCAAATTTACCCGCTCATCCGTACATTGTGCCGATAAAATCGTAGCCACCAATAACTGCACCGGCGTCTCATAATTCAGCGTACAGTCCGCCTCCGGATATAATCGCTTCAGCCGAATTAAAATCTCGATCGCCCGTTGCTTCGTCGCCGCCCACTTCCGAGTAATATTCATGGTAAAAACTTGCCAAACGAATGAAGGATGACGCCATCATTGCCGTTCATCCTCCATTACCTTTATTGAAATAACTGTTGGACCCAACCTAAGTTAGCTGTATCCCGAACAATCAAGAAAACACCCAAACCCAACAGCAACATTAACCCGGTTTGCATCACCCCATCTTGAATATGAGTCGGCAACGGTTTACCGCGCAACCCTTCAATTAACAAAAATGCCAACTGACCGCCATCGAGGGCCGGAAGAGGCAAAATGTTAATAATCGCTAGGTTAATGCTAATTAACGCCGCAAATCGGAACAGATTTCCCGCATCAGACTTGGCAATATTTGCCCCGATCGCCACGATCGCCACCGGACCCGACACTTGATCCGCCGTTTCTCGGAAATTTCCAATTAACTGTCCAAATCCTTGCACCGTCAACACCGTAATCCGTTGAAACTCAACCGCACCCTCCCCAAACGCTGCCGGAATACTCCCGGCGCGGTGACGAATCAGGGTCCCGTGAGGAGCCAGTTGCACGCCAATAATCCCTTTCCCGCTTTCATCGCGTTCCGGGGAAATCGGCACTCTAAAGGTTTCATTCTGCCGCTGCACCTGAAGTTCCAAAACTTGCTCCGGATGGGTTTGGATAATCTCCATCAGGGACCGAACCGCTTGTGCAGAAGCGTCTAAGTCCTCTCCATCAGCTTGCAATATAATATCATCGGCCTGAATCCCCGCCCGATGAGCCGCAGTTTCCTCCGACATCACTTGGGCAATTTTTACCCCCGGTTGATAGTCAAAGTCTTGCACCCCCACCGTCGCCACCTGTGTCACCAATAACAAATAGGCAAAAATCAGGTTAGCGATCACCCCGGCACTAATCACGATCGCCCGGTCCAGGATCGGGCGATTGCGGAGCAAATTCGGGTCATCGGGAGGAATTTCGCTCTCGGGATCATCATCGGGAAAGCCAACATACCCCCCCAAGGGAATCCCGCGTATGGCATATTCGGTTTCTGGGCCTTGGTATTTCCATAAAATTGGCCCAAATCCGATTGAGAAACGATTAACGTGAATGCCCTGTAATCGGGCCGCCATGAAGTGTCCCAGTTCGTGGACGAAAATAAGCATCGCCAGAACCGCGATCGCTGCCAATACTGACATTACAAACCCCAGTTAAACTCCGTTACTACCACAGACTGCCTCAATGAGTCAGTCTTCACTAATTATTGGGACTTACGCAGTCCATCAGTCCGATGAGCATTGCCCACCGGACCCGACTCAATCGGGAGATTATGCGTAAATCCTGACTTATTGTTATTTTAGGCTGCCCAGTCGGTTTCTGCCGATGGGGAGGATGGGGAGGATGGGGGAGATGGGGGAGACTTACAATAGTAGGTTTTTCACGCATAAGAGCAGCGACGGTTCCCGGACCTTGGCAAGGTCCGGGTTAGGGTGGGGTGTCGGCGGTGACGTAGGTGGGCAATGCCCACCTTCTGTTCGGTGGCTTCACCACCCTACAATTGCTATTTTATTTTTTGGAGTTCCCTAAGAGCAGCGACGGTTCCCGGACCTTGGCAAGGTCCGGGTTAGGGTGGGGTGTCGGCGGTGACGTAGGTGGGCAATGCCCACATAGCTGTTCGGTGGCTTCACCACCCTACAATTGCTATTTTATTTTTTGGAGTTCCCTAAGAGCA
>NZ_JAFLQW010000519.1 GCF_017313335.1 Phormidium pseudopriestleyi FRX01
CTCTTCATCAGTCCCTCTGAAATTAATTGGGTTTATCGGCTATAATAGTATGATGAGAACAGCATACCAGTACAAACTACGCCCAACAAAAACACAGATTATAGAGTTAGATAGATGGCTATCAATGCTTTGTAGTCAGTACAATTATTTGTTGGCTGATAGATTCAACTGGTACGAGCAAAACCGTTCTCCTATCAACTCTTGTCCTTTAAGAAGCCATTTGCCAGAACTGCGAGATCATCCTGATTATTTCAGCCAAAAGAAAACTTTGCCTCAATTCAAGAAAACTCATCCTTGGTATCGCATAGAGATTTATTCGCAAGTCCTCCAAGATGTTGTCAAGCGGGTAAAAGTGACTTTTGACAGGTTTCTTAAAGGTGATAGCAATGGCAAGCGTAGCGGCAGACCTAGATTTAAGCAACGCAGTCGTTACCGCACATTTACCTATCCTCAGATGAAGGATGGATGTTGGCAAGGCAATCTAATTAACTTACCAATGTTTGGCAAAGTTAAGGTTGTTTTGCATCGTCCAATACCTGATGGGTTTAAAGTCAAAACTGCTTCGGTTACCCAAAAAGCTGATGGATTCTACCTAACGCTTTCACTCGAAGATGCAACAGTTCCAACCATTAAGCCTGATTTTAATCCAGACAAAATCACTGGAATTGATGTAGGGTTGAAGGAATTCTTAACAACTTCAGAGGGTGAAACGGTTGCAATTCCTCAGCACTACAGGAAAGCTCAGAAGCGTTTGCGGGTTATTCAAAAACGGGTATCACGCCGCCAGAAAGGGAGTAACCGCAGACAAAAAGCGGTTAAGCAGTTAGGCACTCAGCACAAAAAAGTAGCGGATAAAAGGAAAGATTTTCACTTTAAAACCGCTAACTGGTTGTTGTCAAAATATGACGTTGTTGCTCATGAGGACTTAAACGTTAAAGGTCTTGCTCGCACAAGATTGGCTAAATCTGTGTTGGATGCTGGGTGGTCAAACTTTCTGTCAATACTTACAAACAAAGCCGAAAATGCTGGGAAAGTTGGTCATTCCGGTAAGTGCCTATAACACCTCCCAAGATTGCTCCAATTGTGGTGAAAAAGTCCCAAAAAAGCTACATATTCGTTGGCACGACTGTCCTCATTGTGGATGTAGTCTAGACCGTGACCACAATGCCGCTATAATTATCAAAAATAGAGCGGTGGGTCAACCCGTTCTTAAAGCCAAGAGCCTGCCTTCGCAGTAGCCGGATTGTCTGGGAAGCCCACACTATAATCGTTTCGATTTAGTGCTCGGAGTTGTCACGAAGATGAAAAATTATTTGCTCAGGAGAAGCCACCTATGCTACACCGCAAGATTTATCAATTCTGTTGCGATGGTCGTGAAGTCAGTATTTTCTTGCGGGATCAGCAACGTTGGATTGACGGTGTTCGCATTCTTGACATCGAAGGAGATTTAGTCACCATCCGCTATGAAACTGATGAAGAAGATGAACTCTCTTCCTGGGAAGAGATGTTTCGCCTCGAAAGCATCGGTGCCGTTAGCCAAAAAATTGCCTGCGTTTCGCGAGGTAATGTGGAGCCTTTGGTATCAGATGACTGTCCCGAAGCCGAACAACTTCCCAAACGCTCTCCCGACTTGAATCAAGAATAATCTCAAAAGTCGGTTTTTCCTTGAATCTTAATGTTTCCAGGAAACCAGGGCGATCGCCGAAAGTTCAGAAGAAAAATAAACCGGGTTTCTGTCCAACCATAATTAAAGTCATACCCATTAACGGGTAGGAAACCGGGTTTCTTCTCCCCTCCCTCCTGCTGGACTGAGGCGATCGTTAAAAACCCCTAGAACAACAAATCGTTAATCATAGCCTTGAGTGCCACTGCGGTACTCAAGGCTCCTCTTTTGGACCTAATACAGAATTCGGTTTTTAAAGACATTTAAAAACCGGATTCCGTATTATGAATCTGGCTGCGAGACAGGTGAAACCATCGCCGATTCAAACGCAGGACAATAGCCATCGGGAGTCACCTTAAACCCAAATAAAGGGGAAATCTGATTCCAGCAGCGCTGTCCTCGATAATACCGACAGTTTCCGCAACATTCGATATTCGCATTGACGCGGGCGGCACTCCCTTGAGAGAGCAATTCTCGTTGAGAGACTCCGCGCACCACTAATTCCTCACCCTGCCAACGCGCTTCGATTAACCCCGTATCTGAAAACTTCTGCCAACGGGGATCCAATGCCAAGGTTTGAGACAGGGAAAGGGTGACACTGCCTTGATGTTCTGTAAGTTCTCCCGGATAAATTTCGGCAGGGGTCGCCGGTTGCAAAATCGTCTCGCCGATCGGGAGTTCTACGAGACTCCCCGCTTCTGGAGTATGGAGGTGATAGCGGTTGCGGAGTTCATCCAAGTTGGTCAAGTCTGCGAGATAGGCAGGGGAACCGTGGATGAAGACCACGTGCTGGGGATGTAAGTTATGAATTAATTGGGTGGTGCTATTGCCGTCACAATGTTGGGCGAGTAAATAGGTTTCCAGGGTAAATTGTGACTCGGGGAGATGGGCAAATAAGGACTCGGGGTTATAGCGCTGAGGTTGTCCAGGATATTCGGGAAGCAAAATCAACCAGGGTTGGCGATCGCCTCCATCAAACGCTTTGAGGTGGTTACTTAATTCCGTGAGAAGGACACAAGGACCGTTTGCCAGTTGGGAACGGTGTTCAGGGAATAAGCGACGCACCCTCGGACGGATCCGTTCGTCCCAAAATAGAGGTTGATGGCGGGCAAAGTTTTGGACTGAGGCGGGGAATTGGGGTAAGAGTTCTAAATAAATATCACAAGCATCAGCAACGGTTCCCTCAACCCAAATATCCAAGTCTCGACCTGTGAATTGGTGATGACTCCGCAGTAGCATCAGGATTTCTTGACCTAACCCAACGGTGGGGGTGGGAAGCAGGACGGATTGGCCCTGACCGATCGCCCGTTCGATGCGTTCAGCAAGTTGGTTTTCCTGCGATCGCCGATGGGGAAACCGCGAGGTTCCATAACTGCCTTCGACAATCAGGACATCGGGATCTAATCCCCGCAGTTCATCTAGGGGCAATCCTTCCACTAAGCGGGAATTGGAGAGGAAAAAATCTCCGGTATAAAGCAGGGTATAGGGCCGGGGCGGTTGAGGCGATCGCCCTGATGGAGTGGGGGTATAGCTGAGTAAAATCGCCGCTGCCCCTGGGAGATGTCCAGCAGGAAATAATTCAGCGGTCAATCCATCCAGAAATTCGACCGGGGTGCGCCAGGGTAAGGCTTGACAAAATCTTAAGCGATCGCGTTCTCCCTCCGGCCAGTTCAGGGGAAGTAGTTCTGTAGTGACTTCACTGGCATAAATCGGTAATTGTGGGAAGGCTTGATGCAGGGACCATAGACCCCGGGCATGATCCGCATGAGCATGAGACACCAGCACTAAATCTGCCGGTAAGGAGCCAGGGCCACTGCCCTTTTTCTCTAAACCCGCTTGCAACGGTGAGATATCTCTAATGCCACAGTCGAGGAGGATGCGATACGGTCCCATCCGTACCTGCAAGGAGACTCCTTCATCTCCATGACCGACACTATAGGGTAAACATTCAAGCTGATCCATTTATGCTGAGCACACCTGAATATCGCGACTCAAGTCTGGAATGATAGCCGATGGAGGGGGGGTGATTCTACCCCTGGTACTCTGCCTCAAGATTTTGAGGTGGTTCCCATTCCACCCTAGAGATACCGGAATCCCTGGGACCTTTCTCGGGTGGGATGGATCGGGGCGATCGGTCTGACTCATTTTGCCGGTCAATCCTGGAGGACCGGGCAACAGTACAGCATCTTGTTTCCAGCGCTGTCCTGGTTTGCTCTTAGAATAAATTCTCATGATGGAAAACCCAGATGAGGCAAATGCTTTGCTCACCGGGCTACGGGATAAGGCTGGATTCTTTTGGATCGAGATAGATCTGTTACTCAGGTGAATCACCTCCTGGAAGCGATTGAATTTCTGGATGTTCATCCACTCACCAAATCCGATGACTTAGATTTGATGCTACCAAGGAAGGGGATCATCCTCAAATCCTTTTTTGCTCACCTCAAGAAGCAATGGGTCTCCCCATCAAGTTTTCGGGGACAGATGGGGCAACTAGGAGGCGATCGCTCCGCTTGGGGTAAATCGGTCAGGGCTTTGTCAAGAAATCCGCTTGCTCTAATTTCTACCGGGAAGCCCCAGGCCCTTGAAACTGAACGACTAAGTAAAGTTTGGCAACAAAAGTGAGCAACCGGCTATCAAATCAAGTTAATATTCAGAGGGTTGCTATCAGACCGTCATCGTCCTCGGCACGAAGACTCGCAACGGGCCAGTTTCTTTCGATAGCAACGGGGAGTAAAATCATCGGACTAACCTGGATGGTTGGCTGGAAGAAGGGAGATTTCCCACTGGATCCGTTATATCAATTGAAATTCTACCATTTCTACTTTCTTTACTATGGGTGAAGCAAAACGTCGCAAGTCAACGCTCGGAGATCAGTATGGCAAAGAGCCCAGAATCGTGCCTTGGTTACCGATTACTAAAAGTCAATCCGAACAGTTTGTGAAGTGGACCGTCCAAGGAAGTTGGCTAGGCATTAGTTTGTTGATTGTGACTTGGTTAACCGTTCGGTTCATTGGCCCTGCGATTGGTTGGTGGGACGTGAACTAAATTGACCTTTTCAACCTAATTCAGGGGCGATGTAACCCTGAATCTCTGTACCGATCGCCCTCTCGGGATGCCGACTGGTATCGAGGCTAACGGGGTCCTTACCCCGCTTAGACAATCCGAGGATTGACAATCTTTCAAACAATTTTCTAATCACTCTGATAAGAATTTCCTATTCTTATGGGCGATCGCCGTAGGCCAGCCTGCCTCTATAGGCTTTAGGGAATTCTGGGTCAATCTAGGCAGCTAAACGCACTCCGGAAACCCACGGAATTCCCCTGAATCTATGACTTATCCAACTATCAACTGTTGTAACGGATACCTCCTCTGACGGATGAATCACGTTAAGTTAGTGGCATCCATTCCATTGGACGTTTACAATTGAATTACCATTGGACAAATGAAGCCCTAGATATTATATCGGCTCAAGGAGGGGGTCAAATCTAAAAAAAACATTAAAAAGTTCTAAACTGTGGTGTGGTGATAGGAGAAAGTAAGTGTTTATCAGACTCGCCGAACAACACCGTCAATTTGTTAAGGATCTCGTCATGAACCTGCAAGCCCTAGCGATCGTGCTAGAGCGTCGGGGTTACCTGGCATCTTGCTATACCTGCGGGGGGCAAATGAATAGCGCCTCGTTTATGGTGAGCCTAGGAGAAGATCACTTGATTCGGTTTTTGGTGTCGGACTACGGGATTACCTGGACGGAAATGCGCGACGATCGCGAATTAATGAAATTAGAGGGCGCAGAAGCGATCTCCCAGCTTCAGGAACTCGCCAACCTGGTCAAATGTCAAATGAAAGCCATTCCAGACCAGCCTGATCTGGCAGTGGAAGACGTAAATGAGCAGCTCGTGTAGGCAACACGGGTCTAAGCTCGCCCTTCAAGGGAACCCGATATTTCCATCTCCTGGGGGTCGATCAGGAGAACATCGGGTTGACAATGAGAGAGCGGGCTAATTTTTTTGGGGCTGAAAAATGTTAAGCTGAAATAACGGAACGACAAACGCCACGGTAACGAGCGCTCCTGGGGTTCATCTGGCTTAAATTGGCGTTTCGCGATCCACACAGCCCGCTTACAAAAAAAATATGACCGCCCTAGAAGCTACTTGGGAACATCATTATATTGAAACGAACCGGATTCGCCTACACTGCGTGTCCCAAGGACAAGGGGAACTCGTTATCCTCTTGCACGGATTTCCAGAGTTTTGGTATTCCTGGCGCTATCAAATCCCGGCGCTTTCTCGATATTTTAAAGTAGTCGTCCCGGACCTGCGCGGCTATAACGATTCGGATAAGCCAGACAGTGGCTACGATCTGGATACGTTAAGTGCAGATATCAAAGGTTTAATTGAAAGTTTAGGATATGTCAAGGCCCATATCGTGGGTCATGATTGGGGAGGGGCGATCGCCTGGCACCTGGCCGAACGCTTTCCCAATTGCCTGGATCGATTGGCAATTTTGAATGCACCCCACCCCCAACAGTGGTTACAGGCGATGGGAAGCAATGTGGATCAACTGCGCCGAAGTTGGTATGTCCTGGCATTTCAGGTTCCAGGAGTCCCGGAGTGGCTGATTCAGCAGAACTTAAAGGATTTTGTCAAAAAGGTGTTTCAGGAACAAGCAGTCCGCAAAGGGGCGTTTACCTCGGAACTGACCAAGATTTATCAGGAAGCATTGGAAAAACCGGGAGTGCTCTCTTCGGCGATTAATTATTATCGACAACTGATGTCTCCCTTGAATTGGGTACAGAATTTGGGGCGATCGCCCCATTATGTCACCGCACCCACCCTGGTATTGTGGGGGGAAGAAGATTCTTTTTTGAGCAATAAGTTAACCGATGGATTTGATCGCTTAATTAAAGCGCCGTTTCAACTCAAGTTAGTTCCCCACTGCGGTCACTGGATCCAGCAGGAAGTCCCCCATCTAGTGAATCGAGAATTGCTCTCCTTCTTGCGCGCAACATCCCATCGGGGACAGTTGATTGGGAAGGAGGAAGAATGATGGAGAAGATGGGGAGGATGGGGGATAACGACTGAAGTCGTTACTACGAACATTTCCCCCATCTACCCTATCCACCCAATCTCCCCCATCTCCTATGCACGGTTTCATCCCGCCTGAGCGTTTTTTTGCCTATCTCAGTTGGACGGATATTGCGGCGATGCCGGATAAAGGGAATGTTGTTGTGATTCAACCCTTGGGGGCGATCGAACAACATGGTCCTCATTTGCCGGTGATTGTCGATAGTGCGATTAGTATGGCGGTTTTAGGCAAAGCTTTGGAACAGTTGAGTCCGGAAATTCCGGCCTATGCTTTGCCGCCGTTATATTATGGAAAATCTAACGAACATGGGAATTTTCCAGGGACGATTAGCTTGAGTATTCAGACTCTTTTATCCACATTAATGGAGATTGGGGAGAGTCTTTATCGGGCAGGATTTAGAAAATTAATATTCATGAATTCTCATGGCGGTCAACCGCAAGTGGTAGAAATTGCGGCCCAGGATTTAACGGTTAAGTATCCAGATTTGATGGTGTTTCCGCTATTTACTTGGCGGGTTCCTAATGAGAGTAAAGCGCTCATTTCCGAAAAAGAGCGGATACTGGCAATGCACGCTGGGGATGCAGAAACAAGCTTAATGTTAGCCGTTTTGCCCGACTGGGTGAAGATGGAAAAGGCAGTGCAGGAATATCCCCCGGAACGTCCGGAAGGGAGTTTATTAGGAACAAAAGGGCCATTAACCTTTGCCTGGTTAACCCATCAAATTAGTGACAGTGGGGTGGTAGGGGATGGGACTGCGGCGACGAAAGAGAAGGGCGATCGCATTTGGGAATCCCTAGCCCAGGGCTGGGTGCGCGTGATTCAAGAGGTGTATGAATTTCGCCCGGGATGATCGCTTCATTCATCCTGCCGGTGAAGGGGGAAGTTAAACCCTCGTCCAATCCGCCTAACTTGTTCTTAAAATCTCTAAAATCCAAATAGATTCCGTTAGAGTTTTTAAAAGGCTTAACTTGAACAAAAAGTGATATTCGAGAGCACCTCTAAGGGTAGATTTAATCCCGGTCAGATGGCAGCCGATGAAACAATTAAAGACACCAAAGTTTTTCTATTGTTCCCTTCTTATAATTTTAAAAAAAAGATGGACAGTTGGCCCAGTATAAGTCAAAATCAATGGGCTAACTATTAGAGGAGAATTATGCGGATTTTGCTGGGGGGACTGTTAGCCAGCTTTGTATTATGGGCATTTCCAGTATGGGGACAAATTTCGGAGTCCCAGGTGGTGGCTTTGGTGGGTATCCGGTGATGCGAACTTGTACGATCGCGGTGAGTTTGGTCACTATAGCAGCTCCTTTATCAGTTGTGGAATGCCCTCACCCCCAACCGTCGGCGGCCCAAAGGGGGAGAGGGGAGCTATATATGTCATAAATCATTTAGGATTGCTATATACTCAGCAGGTCCTCGAACTCTATCAAAATCTTCGCGCCCAGCCCAGTGATTTTCTCCCCACTCGCACTGCTAAAACCCACAAATAAGCAGCGGTTTCTGACTCAGGATCGCTGTTCGCCTGAACTCCTCACACACTTACAAACGCGATCCGAAACAGAACCCAGACGGGAAGAGGGAAAATTTTTGTCTCTCAATCTAATAACATCGCTAAAAACTAAGCCCTTAAACCCCAATCTACAAGGCTATGAACTGAGTACCCAACTCGGCAAATAATTTAAAACTTCCTCCGTCTGGACTTCGACGAGTTGTTTGAGGGGAATGATGATGGCGAATTCTGTGCCTTCTGAGGGTGCGGACAAACAGAGCAACTGTCCCCCATGTTTTTCGACAACGATCTGGTAACTAATCGACAATCCCAGTCCAGTCCCTTTCCCTACGGGTTTGGTGGTAAAGAAGGGGTCAAATAATTGCTTTTGTAAGTTTTCGGGGATTCCGTACCCATTATCGCGAATCCGAATGATCACGAAGGAGGGACGGTGGATTGTTCCCGGCATCGCTGCACAAACCTCCGAGGGCTGGTGGAGGGTGATGCAGAGGCAGGATTTCAAAGCCTGGTGACGATCGCCCGCAGATAAATCCTTGACTTGCTCCAGATTTTGCCTTTCCAGGCCCCGGTTTGCGATCGCCTGTTTCCAGTCTCCTTTGATTACTTCGGTGCTAATCTCGATTTTCCCAACTTGGTCCGCCCTTTCTTCCACCGCATCGATCGCATTACTGAGGATATTCATAAACACTTGATTCAGGGAAGACGCATAGCATTCTATCTGGGGCAACTCATTATACTCTTTAACAATTTCGATAGAAAATGCTCCCGAGGTAGACTTTAAGCGATGTTGTAAAATCAATAGGGTACTATCAATTCCTTCATGAATATCCACAGGTTTCATCTGCGCTTCATCCAGGCGAGAAAAATTTCTCAGACTTTGGACAATTTCGTGAATTCGCTCGGTTCCCAGCAGCATTGAAGAGAGCAAGCTAGGAAAATCTGACCGGATAAAGTCGAGTTCGATCGCTTCGATTCGTTCAACAATCGGCGCTTCAGGCTCAGGATAATGCTGCTGATACAGATCAATCAAACTGAGTAACGCATCGCTATATTCGTGAGCATATTCCAGATTGCCATGAATAAAGTTAACCGGGTTATTCACCTCATGAGCAATCCCGGCGACCATCTGCCCAAGACCGGACATTTTTTCACTTTGAATCAGTTGGGTTTGAGTCTGTTGTAGTTCTTCCAAGGCGAATTGGAGTTGTTGGGCTTGGGCTTGAGCTTCTAAGGCAACAGTCTGACTTGTTTCATACATTTCCGCTTGACACTCCCGATGTCTAAAGACACGGGGATTCTTGCATAGCCTTAGACCAAAGCCTAATTCTAATGGGCGCTGTCAAAGTGCCTCTAATAAGTCCGCTCAAATCTAGTTTGAACTTTCCCTTTACGTTTAGCTTGCGAAGGATATTGGCAGCACCATTACAGTCCGCATTGATATATCCAAACATTCCAGTTCTAAACAATCCACGCTTCACACGCTTTCCACGCTTACTGCCACTGTTCAGGTTTTTCACCGAATTTAGGTAGCACATCATTGTCCAGAAAACTTGCTTTTGAGGTATAGGATTCTTCTGTTTCTTCAAACTGA
>NZ_JAFLQW010000245.1 GCF_017313335.1 Phormidium pseudopriestleyi FRX01
AAGGGCTTCTAGCTTCTCTCTTTCAATTTCGTCTAGCTGTATCTGCAATGCTTTTTTACTCAGATGACTAATGTAGAACAATTAATAGAGTTTGGTGTTATAGTTACATGAAACTTGGATAAAGAGTTAGGCGGTTAAAACCGCTTGTGTCGCTTCCCTCTCAGCACTAAAGTGACTGAGTTTCCCGCATACCATGAGGTCTTATGAGCCAGCGAAATCAACTTTCCCGCACTCCTGTAAGTATTATTTGTCAGGTTTCTCTCCTGTTGCAGGGACTCGCTTTGATTCCCTCCCTCAGTTTGCTCGGTGGAGACGCAGATGCTAACGCGCAGACTCCATCGGATGCAGCAGACCCTTTTGGTCAAGCTGAAATGGCCCCCCCGCCCGTTGCATCGGTTCCCTCTGAACCGGAAGTCTCAACCAGTGCCGAACTCTTACAACCCTTAAAAGGTGCTGATTATCCCACCCCAGGACTCGTTGAGGAAGCCCCTGTTGACCCTTTGTTTGCGGAAGATGCCTCCCCGGACCCCTTAGATAGTGCCGGGGTGACGCCGTGGTATCCTGACTCTGACTCAGCCCCTGAGACCCTGATGGCGCAACCGGATCCGATTGGAGACTATAGTCGAGAGGCGATCGCCCCCCCGGAAGATTATCCAACCCCGGAAACCGCCAACGCCGAACCCACCCTCCAAAACATCCACCAAAGTAATCTTTACGTCGATCCCACGGATTATAGTCTCCCCACCCCCAATCCCTCCCCTGTTGCTGAAGCTAATGCCGTAGCTACACCGGCACCGGAAGAGTCGGACTCGTTCACTGCCACTGCACCCCCTCCACCGGAAGTCGTAGAACAGGCGGCGCAGGTTGAACAACCCATCCAGAAAACATCTCAGGAGATGGAACAGCATCGTTACGCAGAGGACCGCCTGCCGGTTCCGGCATCCATTCAGCAAGCACAGCAGGCGAATCTCTACAGTCCCGCCTTGCAACCCCTGGAACCCCCGGCGATCGCAGCCCCTGTAGGCGCTGCCTCTGCACAACCTGAACCCGTTTACTATGCCGAACCCGAACCCTCCTACGCTGCACTGCCGCAAGTCCCAGTTAGGACGAGCAATGCATACCCGGAAGCGTCAGTTCAAGCTGACATTGACGGCATCCACTATCGCACCAAAACCGCTGCGCGAAACTTTGACTGGAAACGTCTGAGACGGTCCTCGGGTCGTGAAGGGAACGGCAACACCAGCATGATTTTCCCTCTGGCAATTCCCGCTGAAATTACCTCTTTATTTGGCTGGCGGAACCATCCAATTTTTGGAGATAGCCGCTTCCACTCCGGTATGGACTTCGGTGCACCGACTGGAACTCCCGTTGTCGCTGCCTATAGCGGTACCGTCTCGATCGCCGATTGGATGGGAGGCTATGGTCAAACTGTCGTCCTCCAACACCAGAATTCCACCCTGGAAACCCTCTATGCTCACCTCTCCAATATCTTTGTCCAACCTGGCGAAGTCGTGGAACAGGGTCAAGTCATTGGAGAAGTCGGCAATACCGGCAACTCTACCGGACCTCACCTCCACTTTGAACTGCGCGAGTTAACTCCTGAAGGTTGGATAGCAATGGATCCAGGCACTCAAATGGAATATGCCCTAGCCCAATTCATTCGGTCCCTAGAGACTGCCCCTCAAATTGCCACTCTCGCCTCGGATAACTCGACGCTGACGACCCTACCCTCTTTAGAGATGCCAGCACCCTCTCCCCCCCTGGCATTCTTGAATCCTCCCGTCAATCTGGAAACGGCTTCGACAACCTTACTCGATGTTCCCACTCCACCCCCACTCCCCCTCCCTCCGGTTCCGGTCACCTTAGAGGTCACTATTCCCGCTACGGAGTAACCCTCCAATGTTTGTAGTAACGACTTCAGTCGTTCTTTTCTTAAGTTCGTAGTAACGACTTTAGTCGTGCTTTTCTTAAGTTTGTAGTAATGACTTCAGTCGTTATCCATTCCAAGGCGATCGCCTCACCGGGAACTGGGTTTATTTTCCCTTGCACTCCCGGAAACAACTGAAGTCGTTACTACAAACTTTGGAAAGACTGGTTTTTGCTTAATAATTCTTTACGGCGGCGGCTAAAAAAAATAGGCATCAGGGCTTGTGTTGTTGCACCCGATGCCGTATTATGTGATAATGGGAGGTTTGACTAAAATAAAATTTTTGATTACACTCCCATTATAACATAGTATATCAAACTCCAGAAACAAATGCAACCCCCCAGTCAAAAAAAAATGCGCCGGGGTGATATTGAACTTAAAAAAAATTAAAGATAGCCATGTTCTGCTAGAAAAGAGGGGGAAATCTGGTCAAAACGGGAAAGCGAGGGAGTGACATCATCAGAGGGGATGTCAGACAGAGGAGAACCGAAACTCGAACGGATGAATTTACCGACATATTTGCCTAAGATATCGGCTTCTAGGTTAACCCAATGACCGAGTTGGAGATAGCGCAGGTTGGTTTCGGCATAGCTGTGGGGGATGACAGCAGCGGTAAAGTAAGTGCCTTTTTCATCACAGTCGGCGATGGTTAGACTGATGCCATTGACAGCAATGCTGCCTTTTGAAACGATATAGGGAGCAATTTGGTGGTGCCAGAGCTGTTGGGAAGCGGGGGGTGCAGTAAAGGTCATGGACCAGGAACTGGCGGTTTGGATAGACTGTTGCAGACAGCCGATGCCATCAACGTGACCTGTGACAAAATGACCGCCTAATTTGCTGCCAACGCGCAGAGAGGTTTCGAGATTGACGTAGGTATGGGAAACCGTAGCGAGGGTGGTGCGATCGAGGGTTTCCGGGGAGGCGATCGCAATAAAACCTCGGGGTAAAATCTCGACGACGGTCAAACAAACTCCATCGACGGCGACGCTATCCCCTAATTCTAGATCCGTGAGCACCGCCTCAGCGCCTGAATGACAGGAAATTTTGAGATTTTCTGTCCCGATCGCCTCTATGGTACCTAACCCCTGAATTAATCCGGTAAACATGGATTTTTCCTTGAAATTGCATAAATTCTCGACAGTTCGTTACCATTTTTGCCAGTCCCCTGTCAAATTTTTTATTAAATTCCTGGCATAAGAGGAAGCTAAGGAAGCAAAGAAGGAGGCATACTGGAATTTATAAAGGTAAAAAAGCACCGTGGCTGATTAAAGGGAGGTATCATGCGGCTGCACTTGTGGTTGAACCTAACCGTTTTGCCTTAACGTTATAGTGAAGCATGGACCTGTCTGAAACCGGAGAACGAGACTTGCTTTAGAGGTGTCGAGTTCATTATCCCCCATAGCGTGTTCTAAAGAGGCCGAGCCGATGATTGAGATGAAAGTCGCTGGAATTGCATTGGATGCAGCAACCAGGAGTCCCATAGTGCTGCTCAGAGACGCCGGAGATCGACGAGCTCTGCCGATCTATATAGGCCAAGACCAAGCTAGGTCAATTATTAGCGCCCTCGAAAGCCAAAAACCGCCTAGGCCCTTGACCCACGATCTCATGGTCAATATCCTAGAAGAATATGAGATCAGTTTAGACCGGATTATTATTCATACTTTACAAGACAATACGTTCTATGCGGTCCTCAAGCTCCGTCACGGAGAAGCGCTCAAGGAGATTGACGCCCGTCCTTCGGATGCGATCGCCTTAGCACTGCGGACCAATAGCCCGATCTGGGTGATGGAGGAAGTGGTGGCGGATGCCTCGATTCCCGTGGATCGAGAAGCGGATGAAGCAGAACGAGAAGCATTCCGTGATTTTGTTTCTAACATTAGCCCGGAAGATTTCATTCAACGTAAGGAATTTGGTTCGGGTAGTGGAGAAGTTCAAGAGTCGTAGAGGGTTCTGGGGGACTGGGAAGCAAGGGGAATAAAGACTTAAGAATCAAGAGAAACTGTATGCTTTGTGCATTCTAATCTCTCAATTCCCGGCCTCCCTCCCTGGAGCAAAATATGAGGAAAAAATGTAAATCGTGGACTACCGCCGATTTGGAAAAACCAATTTGCATCTGTCTATTTTTTCCCTGGGAACGATGCGATATTTGGCTTCCCGGGAAAATGCGATCGCCACGGTGCAAGCAGCGGTGAAGCGAGGAATCAACCATCTCGAAACTGCCCGAGGGTATGGCAACAGTGAAGAATACCTCGGCCAAGCTCTGAAGGAACTGTTACACCAAAACTCCCCCTTGTGCCGAGAACAGTTGTACATCACCACTAAACTCCCGCCTGCCGGGAATGCGGATGAAGTGGAACGGTGCATTGATGAATCGTTAGACCGGCTGAAGGTGAATTATCTGGATGGATTGACCATTCATGGCATCAATACCCGCCAACATTTAGAGTGGGTGTTAGACTCTCAAGGAGGAATGCAGGGGGTCAACCAAGCTTTGGGCGATCGCCGAGTTCGACATCTTGGATTTTCTACTCATGGCAGCTTAGACTTAATTTTAGCCACCCTTAACACCGATTTATTTGAATTTATCAATCTCCATTATTACTATTTCTTCCAGCGCAATGCGGAGGCGATCGCCTTAGCCCATCAAAAAGATTTAGGTATTTTTATTATCTCCCCTGCCGACAAAGGGGGAAAACTACATACCCCACCGGAACAACTCTCCCAACTCTGTCATCCCTTAACCCCCCTAGAATTTAACTATCAGTTTTTGTTAAGTGACCCGCGCATTACCACCTTAAGTTTTGGGGCTGCAAATCCAGAAGAACTCGCCATACTCGATCGCTTATCCCTTCTGAACAATCCGATAGACCAGAACGACAACAAAGCTATTCCCATCCCACAAGAAACCATCAACCGCCTAGAAACCCATGCCACTCATGTTCTAGGTTCAGACCAATGCAGTCAATGTTATGCCTGTTTACCTTGTCCAGAAACTATTAATATTCCCGAAATCTTACGATTAAGAAATCTCGCTGTTGCCTACTCCATGACCGACTATGGTCAATATCGATATTCCATGTTTGAAAATGCCGGACATTGGTTTCCCGGCATGAAAGGAAATCGATGTACCGACTGTGGAGATTGTTTACCTCGATGTCCGGAACAATTGAATATTCCAGCACTCTTAAAAGATACTCACGATCGCCTCAAGGGTAAATCCAGTCGGCGGTTATGGGAGTAATCCGGTGGAGATTGGACTATATCCGATCCTAAATCCGTTGTGGAATGCCCTCACCCCTTTCTCGTCGGCGGCCCAAAGGGGGAGAGGGGAGCAAGAGAGGGCATAAATCATTTAGGATTGCTATAGAAACCGGGTTTCTCTCCTAAATTTGCTGAAAAACCCCAAAATTTTGTGAAGAAACCCGGTTTCTAACCCTGAGTGTTTCGACATCCTAGCAGCGATTTTCAATTAAAATTATGACTTTTAAACGCGATAAAAATCATCTAATAACCAATCCGGTTGTTAAAAGTCAATTTTCTCTCTTAGCCTGCGAAGGCAGGCTTTGTCCGTATAGCCCCACCCTTCAGGGTGCGGGTTTTTACAGAGGGATTTGGAGAGTTAACCGTAAATGTGGGGGCGAAAAGCGAATCGCCCCTACATTTATAGAATTCCTGGGTAAGTCCTGTGCTGTATATTTGCTTTTACTTGGGTTAACTTTGCCCTGGGCGAGGGTCGGGTTGACTCAAACTCCCGCGCCCGCATTAGAAGCAGTGGAGGACATGGTACCACCGGACGATCGCGAACTCCCGGCTTTAGAACTCCAGCAGATGCCTCCGGAAAAACCCCCATTACAGTTCCTGACCATCCCACCGGAAATCGATCCTGCTGAATTTAATATCACTACGAATTACACGATTTCTCAAAGTGGGGTGACGGTTCCTTCTTTATGGTGGGTTAACGAACAGTTTGGGTATAGAGTGGTCGAGAACTGGTTGGCCTATCCCCGGAATGGAGAGGATATAGGCACGGTGGATCTGATTGTCAATCGTCAAACCTGGAGTTTGTTGGATTACCTGCAACGCTATGAGTTTTTGAATCATTTTGGGCAAGTGGCGAGGGATTACGGGTACAACATCCGGGTGTTTACTCGTCAGCAAAGACTGTTAGGGAGTTATATTTGTACTTCGGAACCGATCGCCTGTAATTTGTGGTTGGATTCCCAGGGATTAGATAGCCAAGCGCCGTAAACCTTGGGCCATTCAAACCCTTAACTCAGACGGATTTCCCGCCAGAGGGCCTGATATGTTTCCGCAATCTCCCGGGTGAGGGGTTCGATAAATTCGCTATTAGCGATCGCCTCGGCAGTCGGTAAGAGTATCCCATTGCTTTGTAAGGCTTGAGGTAACTCCCCTCGGTCCCGGTTCAACAACATGGGAGAGGCAGCTTTACTCAGTTGGGAAAGCTGAACCGCCATTTCCGGGTTCCAGCAAAAATCAATCCATTGTCTGACTAAGGATGAGGCAGGGGGTGGTGTTTCTGTGTTAACCGGATTGGGTCCTGCCGGTCGGACCCACAATTCTGACCATAACGCCGTCCCTGAAGGAGGAACCACAGCGCGAATTTTAGGATTGCGCTGCATTGTTGCTAGGATATCCGTGGACCATCCCACAGCGACCCAAGTATCCCCGAGCAATAAGGGTTGGAGATAGGTATCGTTACTGTAAAGCCTAACTTGGCGATGGAGTGCCAGGAGTTGTTCTTTGAGTTCTGGGAGATCATCAAGGCGATCGCGATTGTATGAGTGACCGAGGCTTTTGAGGGTTAAGCCAATCACTTCCCGGGGACTATCGAGTAACGAGAGGCGATCGCGCAATTCAGGACGCCACAAATCACTCCAATCTTGGGGTGTCCAGCCTAAATTTTTAAATTTATCCGCCCGATAGGCAATCACCGTGGTTCCCCAACGATAGGGTGCGCCCCAAACCTGTCCCTCGGGGTCCAGTTTTCCCTCGGCATTTCGTCGGACCAAGGTTTGCCATTGAGAGGGGAGGTTGTCCCATTGAGCCAGGGTGGTGGGGTCCAGGGGGAGAATCAGTTCTTGGGCGATCGCCCGTTCTAACCAGTAATTTCCTAACGTGACCAAATCAGCCAAGTTTGAGGGTCCAGCATCCCGATTCCTCCCAGGTAGATTCCATCGGCGACCCGAGTTGTTGGATGAGGGTTTTTTCCACTGTTGCAGGAGTCGAAACAACTCGTCTAACTGCGCTAGAGGGGAAAAGTTTAAAACCGCCCGATTGTCTAGTTGCTTGAGGAATTCCCCCATTGCTTGAGCGGGAATGGAACTTTTCAACAGCAGAATTTTGAGAGTTTCTCGATCACCAGTCCCACATCCGCTCAACAACTGGGCAACGGCTAGGGTACTGAGGCTCACTAAAAAAGATCTTCGATTCACGCGCTTAAATAATAGGATTTTGTTCAATCACACCCGTTCCTGGGGGAAACTGGACGACTCTCATCGGGTCTAAGGGTTAGAAATTCAGTCCTGACCGTTTCCCGATTCTCTCCTATTTTAGGCAGAAGGTTTGAGGATTAGCAAAGTAAAAGGTGGCTTGTACCGGGTCCCGAGTTAAAAAGCCGCGATCGCGATAGAGGATATTTTCTCGGGCGCCAAACAGGGTACTGATACATTGAGAGACCCCCAACCCGATGAGCGGTCCACAAGGGGCAAGGGTGAAATCAAGTCCAAGGTAACAAAACCTAAATTTTCATCGGGTTTTGAGGCAAATATCTTTAACCCTTAAATAATCTAAAAAGAATTGCCAGGTTGGGCCAAACCTTATCTAAGATTGAGGAGAAAAAAGCAGCCCTAAACATAGGGATCTAAATATGGAATCATTACAACATCAGGTGTATGTCTTAAACCATAAAGTTGATTAAAGACTAAGGCGAGCATATCGCATGGTCAGCGCTTCAATGGCTTGTAAGAGTTGAGATTGATTCCAGTTTTGGTAAAGATGTGCAGCGATCGCGCAACCTCCGGCACCGACTCCTTCCTTGACGAATCCGCGCTCATAAGCGCACAGTTGAGGATAACGAGAATCGGCAAAACTGAGTTGAGTTGCCAATAAAGGGACCGGGCCGACCGCTTTAGCTAGTCCCACCGTGTCTCCAGTCGGGTCTTCAGCAACCCAGCGAGTGGTTCCGACCACGATGCGATCGCCATCCCAAGGGAGGGCATGATAAGAGGCCACAGCCCGAATTAAAGCATAGACCGCCAGCATTTGCGTCCCACCGGCCAACAGGACACCACAGAGACGACTGGCGGCGATCGCCATGCCTGCGGCCACCGCTTGCATCGGGTCTCCCACCGCCGCGATCGCCATTAACGGGTCTAAATCTAAGCCTGTGATTCCCTGACCAACCGGCCTCAAAGGGGCGCGATTCCGGTGCGCCTCTGCCAAACCCGCCTGTACCAGGGCCAACTTTTGCTGATGATTGCACAAGGGATGAGAACTATTCACCTTGCCGTCCGCATCAATCCCTAAATCCATCAAAACCGAGAGGGCCGTTGTAGTGCCGCCCACGACACATTCCGCCACAATTAGATAGCCCTCTGGATGCGCCTGGGCGAGTTTTTGGCCCCAATGGAGTCCCGCTTCAAATAACCGTTGTACCGTTGCGAGTTCCAAAGCCTTGCCGGTACTGAGACAGCGTGCGGGAGTCCCTCCCAGTTCCACCGCTGGGACCGCTGGAGGATCCGGTAAACCGGCATTAAAGACTGACAGGGGAATACCTTGGGCTTCTAAAACAGCACGAGAAATCAGGACGGGCGAGGCTCCGGCTTGTAGAGGCGGGAGGGGATATTGGGGATGGGGACGGGGACCGTGGTAGAGAAATTCCGCATCGGCGATCGCCGTATATTGGCGATCGCGCGGAGTCGCACCGGCAGCGGAAATTCCGGGAATTAATCCGGTGTCAGTAAAGCCGAGAATGCAGGCAAAGTGGGGTTGCTGTCCGCGATAGCGATCGAGCCACTGTTGTCCCTGTTGAAGTTGGGTATAAATTCGGATCACGACAGGCAAAAGAGGGGGAGACTTCAGGGATCGGGGTGGGGTTTAGGCTAAATTGAAGTCCCGGCGATCGCCGGTTTATTCTTCATCTAGTAATACTTGGACCCAAGGTGGCGGTGGTGGAATGGGATTGCCAATCTTTTCTAGGAGGAGAGAGGCGGCTAAATGCACGGCAAAGAGGTAGATGAGATTTTGAACCCAGACCAAAATTGCGGCTAAGGCTTGAATGACATACAGACTCGGCTGAACCAGCAATCCCATCCGGAGAAATAGCCAGTCGGCAATTTGGGTAATTTGAATCGTTAGGTAAACCCACAGGTCTTCCCCGACAAGAATTCCTAAGAGCCATAGGCGAAAGAAGAAGCCAAAAGCACCGAGGAGAGAGCCGAGAAAGATGGCAACTTCCCAACTGGCGCGACGTTTCCAGAGACATCCGAGTAAGACCCCCAGCAGACCAAACGGGACCACAAAGAGAATGCTGCGCGTGGGTCCCATGAGAACAGAGAGCAACAAACCTGAGACCACTGCACCCATCCAGGCGGCGCGATTCCCCCAGCGGAGGTAAACCAGGGCGATCGGGACCGGAAAAAAAATCCGCAGCACGGGACCGAGGGGGAAGTAAAAATTGATCAGCCAAATCAAGCTGGCGGTACTGGCAAAAAAGGCGGTTTCGACCAGGATTAAGGCATTATTTGGGAGTCGGCCTGGGGCAACCGAGGGAGCAGAGGTGCTGCGAGGGGCGGAAGTTTCCCGAAGATCCGCATTAAGGGAGTCGGGTACTGCAGAAGAATCGGGAGGACCGAGGGGTTCGGAATTCCGACTGGGATTAGGAGAGGGGGAAGAGGAATTCGAGTTACTATCTGCAAAATCAACCATCAAATTTTGTCCAATCAGTTAACAGTTAACGATTTAGGGTGAAGCGTTAACTGTTTAATTTGGGTTTGGGGAATGGGGTCAAGATGGCGATCGCCTCTTCAACAAAGGAATGGCGATCGCGCTTAAAGGTCCTAGACCATGAGACGTTCCAGAGCGTTGATATCTGGGATACAGAGGGTCTCGCGATCGCGCTTAATCAAACCCTTCTTTTCTAGTTTACTCAATACCCGAGTGACCGTTTCGCGAGCCAATCCACTCAGACTACTTAATTCCCGATGGGGTAAATTAGGAATTTCGATCCCTTGAGGAGATTCCTTTCCTTGTCCCTCGGCTAAAAATAAGATAATATCTGCCACCCGAGAGGTGCTATCGGATTCTCGCAACCGCAATCGACGGTTGACTTGGCGCAGGCGTCGTGCCATCAACTGAGCCAACCGAATTCCAGCTAAAGGTTCGGTATGAATTAACTGCACAAAATCCTGGGCGGGGAGATTGCCAATCGTGGTAGGGGCCAGGGTAATCACATCGGTGGATCGCGGCACTTCATCCAAGGCGGCCATTTCGCCAAAGATTTCACCGGAGCCTAAAATATTCAGAGTGACTTCCTTGCCATCAAGGTTGTAGGTGCGAATTTTGACCCATCCTTCTAATAAAAAATAAACAGAACTTCCCCAGTCATTTTCCAACAAAATGACTTGATTCGGGGGATGGGTGCGGCTAACAATATGCGCCGTCGCCCGTTCTACAACTGAGTCCGGTAATCCATTAAAAAACGGAGTTGCGCGAATTAATTCTTCAATGTTGGGTACAGAATCGCGAGAGGTAAATCTTTCATCCATTAGGCCATCCTCTTATAAACGCGCCAGGGGTAGATCGATGTTTTTCGTGACATCTCCAGACACTGACCGCTTGGGCGGATCGCGTGCTGGTTTCCAAGAATCACTTCTTAGATTTTCTGGTTGTTCCCTTACGGGATTTCGGCACTTGGCTAGACTTTTGGGCCCCCGCTAGATCGCCTGCACAGACAGTTTCCTTTCCCGACCATCCATCGGTACTAATGAGGGCAATCCCTCGGTTACGAATTACTAAACCTGAAGCAACATCTCTGTCAATGGTTAACCCACATTCAAGGCAATGATGAACTCTTACTTTCAGAGTTTTTTTAACGATCGCACCACATTCAGGGCATTCTTGACTTGTCCCTCGGCTATTGACTTCGGCAAAGAATTTTCCTAACTTCCAGCAAACATACTTGACGATAGAACGAAATTGTCCAAATCCACAATCAAGCATCCCCTTAGCCATGATCCGAAAGTCTAAATCTTCCATGAATATCATGCCAGCAGACTCACACAGAATATATGAGCTTGTTTAAAGTGAAAATATGAGCGGGTATTGTCAATTGTGTGCTGCATCCGCGCTACTTTGATGCGTTGCTTCTCGTAATTATTTGACCGTTTCTTTTTTCTAGATAGTCTGCGTTGCAGCGATTTCAGCTCGCTTTGCATCTTTCTAAAAAATTTGGGCGGTTTAACGAGAACGCCATCACTGGTCGCGATCAACTTTTCTAAGCCAATGTCTACACCAATCGGATGACCATGAGGCTTATGATTGGGTACATTAACATCAGACTGAATACTAATACTGGCATACCAGATATCAGCTTTCTTGACGATGCGTACCTGTTTAATTGCGAAACCATCTGGGATAGGTCTATGCAAATTAATTAAAATATTGCCAATCTTAGGCAAGAGGATCGTATTGCCCGCTATAGGAGATTCTTTAAACTGTGGAAATAGTAGAGACTTAAATTGCCCATACTTCTTAAACCGAGGAAACCCAGTCCCTCTTGCTTGAAAAGTTTCCCATCCTCGATGTAACTGCTTTACGGCTTGCTGTAAGACTTGAGAAGGGACTTCACCTAATCGGGGAAATACTTTCTTTGCTTTTGGCAATGCGTTAAGTTGTTTTATCTCCTTAGGAAATGGCAGGTCGGTCGGCATGATGTATTCGTGTTTTATGGAACATCTATCAATCAAGCATTTCCTACTATTACACCAGTCTTTAATCTCGGCTAACCCATAATTATAAGCCACTCTGCACGTTTCCATCCACCCAGACAGTTTTTCCTGTTGGGTGGTATCGGGATATATGCGATAGCGGTAAGTCATGGTTAGCATAGAGTTATTATAACAGGGTTTACTTGCGATAATTATTCCAGTAAATGTATATTTAGTAGGTATTGAGCCTACTCAATATACGCGGCTTTCATACAGTCGCTCATCTGGGTACAGATAGAGCGCGGGTCTTCCCGCAG
>NZ_JAFLQW010000461.1 GCF_017313335.1 Phormidium pseudopriestleyi FRX01
GACTTATTAGAGGCGAAATGAGCAGCGCCCATTAGAATTAGGCTTTGGTCTAAGGCTATGCAAGAATCCCCGTGTCTTTAGACCGGGGAGTGTCAATTTTAACGAACGTCTTACATTGGACCTGACCTAAATCAACAATTCGGGCTGCACCCAGACCCTATATCGGTTTGCCTAAATTATTCCAGCAATTCATAAGGGGACAAGCCTCAAGAGGGTTTGGAGACCAAATCCTCTGATCTGATGTAGGGGTTTGGTCTCCAAACCCTCTTGATGGCGATCTCATTGCACCTCTACAAATACACCTTGACAGGGCTAGAGCAAGAGAGGGCATAAATCATTTAGGATTGCTATAGCAGCGAGGACTCCTGCATTAGTTAGGGGCGCAATTTACAAAATCCGCCTGGGGATATGCGATCGCCGTGACGAAAACCAACAGCAGATGCAATAATGCAATTTGTGGCAAATCACGCCCATGCTCACTCCCAAGTTAAATCCAACTCTAGGTAAAAATGCCAGCCGATCGCGAGATGAACCGTGACCCCCACCCCAGCAACCCACCCCAAACCACCGGAACCCTAGAATCCCGGCTGATTGTGCTGGTGCCTATCTTAGTCGGCGTCACCGTCATCTTATCTGCATGGCGAATGTTGCTGGGGGTCGCTGTGATCTCCGGACTGGGATGGGCGTGGAAACAATATCAACAAAAGGAACAACAACGACTTTCTAGCCTCAATGCCCTGTTTTATCAATTAATCCAAGATAACCAGGGACGTCTAACCGCCCTAGACTTTGCCATGCGTGGGGACATTTCTGGGACTGAAGCGCAAGAATATTTAGAGGAACGTGCTCGCGAGTTCGCCGCTGGATATGAAATCACCGATAATGGTGGCATGGTCTACTGTTTTTCCAGTATTAAATTACCAGAACGCTACCAAACCATCGATGTCGTTAGCGTTCCAGCTATGTCCGAACCGAAAGCCCCTAAAGCAGTGGCCCCGAAAAAGCGCCGGGTGGTATTGCCACCTCCGATGAATCAAACTGAATTGGCGACAAGGTTGGGGGTGCATCCAACTACCGTTAGCAAAAATAAGAACAAACCGGAATTTCTAGATTGGAGTCGGGAGAAAGATCCGGCAGGATTTGCCTGGACTTATGCACCGGCAACTAAGCAGTTTTTTGCGATCGAGTCAGAGGGCGATCGTAAACCGAAGTAAGGCAAATCGCGAAAAGTGAGAAACATATAGAATGTAAGGAAAGCCACAAATTGTCTCGAATAAGGTTTTAGGCTTCGGTCCTAGGCAGAAGTGGCGTAACTCGCTTGATCAGGTCAAGCTGGACCTAGGTAAAAAATTTTTTAACTCCCCCGAACTTTTTCCGATAACTACTCGTCTTAACTGAATTTTACCGATGATAGGGGCTATAAATTCCCAATCAATTAGCAAAAAATTAATCTCAACTGGATTGACATCTACCTCAACCTTGTGTTATGAATTAGATATCTCTCAAAAGTTATAACTTGAGAGAACTTAACTCAGAGCAAAGCCATCAACTATAACCCAGTCAAATCGGTTAGGTTGAAGCAGTCGGTTAAGCACCTGAACGAAAAACTTTCCGGCATTCCCTCTCAGGGAAAGAAGGTCTCTTTTCAGGAAGACCTAAGCACTCTTAGGGTATAAACGTCGGGGGTTCGCCCCCGGATTTGTTCCAATCAGGCGATCGTCTTCTAAAAGACGACCTCTAAACCAGTCTAAAGGGCCGCTACTACTAGGGAGAATCAACCGTTTTCCTAGGGTCCCGCAACATGGGTTAAATGTTAGATCAATCTACCAACCCGTTGCCCAATACCGACTGGATAGAGGTCATTCAAGTAGAGAATTACAGTTGCTCATGGGGATCGCTTATGGGGCGATCGAATCCTTTGTGACTTGCATTCTTAGACTTCAATATCGTCAATATCGTCACACCCAGCTCATTTTTCTAAAGGACTCAAACAATGTTTAACCATTCTATTCGTAAAATGTTAGCAGTGGCTCTCGTCTCAGTTCCCGTCATTTGGTCCGGAGGAACCTACACCGCGCAAGCTCAAGATGCTGCGGATGTAGAATTTACGCTGACTAATAACACCGGTCGCGACTTAACACATTTTTACATTGCCCCGACAGAGTCCGATGACTATGGACCAGATATTTTGCTAGATGGAGTGATCGGGCCAGGAGAAAGTTCAACCGTCACCATTCAAGATGGCATATCCACCTGCAGTTATGACTTATGGGCAACATTTGGACCGGGTGACGGTGTTGGGGTAGGGGATGTGTATCAAACGAATGTTAACGTTTGTGAACTGCCCGAATATACCTATAGCAATTAGGAGAATCCTACACTTTAGCTAGAACCCACCCATTCAAAGAAAGAAACCTCTCAGTGTTGTGTTTCTTTGAATGGGCGATTCTCCAATTTCACAACGGAGTGCGAGCATCTTGCTCGCTATTGTTCTAGCGAGCAAGATGCTCGCACTCCTCTATTTCCTACCCTTGAGGGTATTGGTTTTTCTGTATCTAAAACTAGCCAAAATCTCATAAAAAAAGACTGAAACTTCAATAGAAGTCCGTCTAATAGTCGGTGGTGATTAAGCCGTTCTCTCGTTGGCAAAGTCCACACTGCATTATGATTAAAAGTAGAATAGGTATAAAAAAGCAGGACGCGCCGTAGCGCATCCTGCTTCCTTTATTTATGTTGACGCACCGGCAGGGGTGTGTCCAGAATTTCCATCAGCAAGTCCAGTCGCGAGGGACGAGACAGCAAGGGGACGAGATTCGGCAATGAGTAGTAATCCCCGCCAAAGGTGAAGGTTTCCACTGGCGCTTGCTTGTTCTTGAGTTGAGTTTCTACCCAGTTGCAAGAATTTCCCACTCGGACGATGATCACATTCGGCATTATCGCCAGTTCGCGAGAATAGGTTTGGTAAACATCGGCGAAATAGGGATTAGTATTCTCACCTTCGTCTGTTACTAGGATGATTTGGTCCACAACCTGCTTTTTC
Organism: Phormidium pseudopriestleyi FRX01; assembly: GCF_017313335.1. Lineage (GTDB taxonomy): Bacteria > Cyanobacteriota > Cyanobacteriia > Cyanobacteriales > Laspinemataceae > Laspinema > Laspinema pseudopriestleyi. Next base: position 3,041 of record NZ_JAFLQW010000461.1, read on the forward strand.
CGACGCATGGCTTCTAAGGCACAACCGATACTGGTTCCGCCACCGGCGTTAATCCCATCGAAAGCGCGTTCCCAGTCGCTTAATTCACTGCCTTGAGCAGTAACTGGGTAAGGCATGGTATCGAAGGCATAGACATAGAGTGCTGCTTCGGAAATCCCGGAAATCATGGCAGCTAGACGCTTACCGACTGCGATCGCCGAGTCCATTGAACCGGATTTGTCCACCAGCAATCCTGTGGATTTGCTGATTTTCCCGCGCTTTTTGACTTGTTCATTGGTAATTTGTTCTAACTGCGCGGTGGTGGCAGCATCCAGGTTAGCAGCATCGGCAGCGACTCGCGCTTTGTAGGCAGAGACGCGATCGCTCGTTTGCGCTTTTTGTAATTTCCCCTCAATCAGTGCTTTGACATCGGGATGATCCATCGCACCTCGTCCTTGCAAGGATTTCAGGTTATTGATTACTTCCTGCGCCGACATGGAGTTAATCAGTGCGACTAAGACGGTTGGGGTTAACTGTTTAATTGCACCGACGGCGATCGGATAGGGGATATTATGTTCCACAATCAGCGCCGCTTGTTCTGCCGGATTGGGCGATTTTGCCAGTTGCTTCAGGATATAAGCGAGAGAATCCTGGGGGGGTTTGTTTTTAAACAACACCGCATCAGCGCGATCGCTCGGTTTGATATGCAAGCTGGCATACAGATGTTTCATTGCACTCCGGTTGCGAAGTGCGGCGCGATCGAAGAATTTGGCATTTTTTTCGCGATCGCGCAGGTATTGAGTCACTGCAGTGCGTGAGGAACGCGGTACTTTCCCCCGATGCTGCTTCATAAAGTCCACAACCCGTCCGACTTGATACGGAGGAAACCCTTGCAGCATCACAAAACCCGCTGACCGATGTGCGGTTAAAGGACTGGTGAGTAAATGTCCGACAAAAACTTCTTTATGATCTCGGACATCCCCATTTTTGCTATACCAAACCCCCAAATGACCATAGAAAATCGGGTCAACTTCCACCATCAATTGATGTAATTCCGCCACATCTTCCAGTTTGCGATGGGGAGTTGTCAGCAAACTATTCAAAATTTCCAGTCTTAAATCCCGTTCTGCTGCATCCATGAATGTCCTCCTTCTGTCTAAATTATTTTTTTTAAATGAGCTTTAAATGATTTGCCGATTTAACCTAAAAAAAAGAACACTTCGCGCAAGTTTAAAAAGCCTTTCGTTCACACATGGGAATTGAACCCACAAACCCTTTCGGGTACTCGATTTTGAATCAAGCGCTTTACCAGTAGCAAGTATGTAAGCTTTTTCAGTTAGGGCGCGAAGTGCTGGAATACTGCAAGCATGATGAAACTCGAAAAATTTAAACACCTCGTGCAAGTCCAGAAAGCCGTTGGTTCATACGCTTCAAATCGAACCTGCTGCCTTTACTTTATGAGAGTAATGCTCGACCATTGAGCAAGTATGTAAGCTTTCTGAATTAGGACACGAAGTGCCTGGATATTAAAACCATTTTGAACAGGAAAAATTAAAACACTTCGCGCAAGTCAAGAAAGCCGTTGGTTCATACGCAGGACTCGAACCTGCTAGGGTTACTAGGATAAAGTAATGCTCAACCAATGAGCAAGTATGTAAGCTTTTTCAGTTAGGGCGCGAAGTGCTAATTGTTGTCAAATCGTAGAAATCATTTGTAACTCCTAAATTCTGGCTAAATTCTGAGGAGTTTAACCGTAAACTGCTTCTGGACGAACGATTAAATCACCGGAAGGACGCCGATCGCAAACATAATCCTTGAAACGATTTTCGCTGACCTCCAAGTGACGGGCAAGCTGTTGTTTGATAGCTGCATCGGTCATGGATTCAGTAATGCCGATTTGACTTTCAGTAACGTCGTAAGAACGACCTTCAAAACGAATGTGAACCATGTTCTCTTCTCCCTAGAGAGGGTGGTAGAGGAGCTTCATCCTCTCTTGATCCGATTAAAAGTCGGATGCATCAACCGATCTGCCCACCACCCATTTTATACCATTTCATCGGAAGCTGGAGGAGTCGAACCCCTACGGATTTCCACCGTACCCCAGTGTTCAAGACTGGTTGCCGTCCCATCAGCAGCAGCTTCCATACATCACTTCAGGGATTTGCACCCCTAACCCATCTGTAACTCAAAGCCGACTGCAAACATCCGTCACACTTAAAATATTTCATCCTAACTTTACCTCTCACTTAAATGAAACTCCTCGACTTGGACTCGAACCAAGAACCCTCCGGTTAACAGCCGGATGCTCAACCATTGAGCTATCGAGGAATAGTCCCTTACCTGAAAGTTATGCACGAAGCATCTCACAGGCAAGAGAAAGCCCCTTTGGATGGAGTCGAACCACCGCCACTGACGTTCGTAGCATCAGTTTCAGATCCGCTGGCAAAGGGAAATCCACCAGGGAGGTACTGCCCCTCCTAACCCCGTGTTATCAGCACGGTGCCTCACTTTTCGGCCTCTGGTGGGTGGTGGAAGATGGAGGAATCGAACCCCTACAGTTACCCGTACTCTGGTTTTCGAGACCAGTTGCCGTCCATTCAGCAGCATCTTCCGCAGGGTGTCTGACGGGACTTGAACCCGCTAGGACTGGCTTCACAAACCAGCGTCTGGACCGCTTGGACTTCAGACACCATCAGTGGATCTGGCGGGGGTCGAACCCGCAACCTCTTCTTTGCAAGAGAAGCGTTCTCCCATTGGAACTACAGACCCGGATTCAGTAGACGATAGACTTAGGTGAGGCGATCGCGCTTGTTCGTGCAAGTGCTAGGAGCGTTTTGCGCTTTCTCAGTTACTAGAGGGACTCCGCCGATGGGTTTTTACACACTCTTTAAAGGATGGCTACTTTTAAGCCCACCTCTCGGGTTCTTGGTATTCCTCGTTCTCACGCGCCCACAGTTATTTCGTGGCACTTTTCCTCTCGTACTCAAGTATGTAATCTCCAAAAATTAGGGCACGCTTAGACGCGATCGCAGAAAGTTAGACCGTTTGAATTTCAGAAGATAATACCTCCTTTTTTAGTGAATAAAAAGCAAGAGTGGTAGGACTCGAACCTACATAAACCGATTTAGAAGATCGGGACTTTTTCCAATTAAGTTACACTCTCTTTTGTTGGTAGTCCTAGTCAGATTTGAACTGACAACATCTTGCTTGTAAGGCAAGCGCTCTACCGTTGAGCTACAGGACTCCTAAAGCGGATGATGGGATTTGAACCCATGCACTGAGACTGGCAGACTCAGATGCTTGCCACTACATCACACCCGCCGGAAGCTGGTGACAGGAGTTGAACCTGCAACCCATCGCTTACAAAGCGATCGCTCTGCCAATTGAGCCACACCAGCATTAAAAATTGGTGGCAGGGGCAAGATTTAAACTTGCTGATATTCAGTTTATGAGACTGACGAGCCAACCATTGCTCCATCCCTGCATAAATCACCAAAATACCCCTGACTGGACTCGAACCAGTACCCCCTAGATCCTTAGTCTAGTGCCTCTTCCAATTGGGCTACAGGGGCAAATTTTAAATAAGGCGATCGCTTGGGTGAGTTAAACCCAATACCCCTGACAGGACTCGAACCTGTAAAACACTCGGTCTGAGCGAGCGACGGTTTCCAATTACGTCACAGGGGCAAAAAAAATCGGGATGGTAGGATTTGAACCCACGACTCCTTGGCCCCAAACCAAGGCTTCTAAACCGCTGAAATACATCCCGTTTATACTCCTGGCGGGAATCGAACCCGCACTTTTTGAAAAAACAGATTTTAAGTCTGCCGCGTCTACCAATTCCGCCACAGGAGCGAGAGAACAAAGGTACTCCCGGTGAGACTCGAACTCACAATGAATCGCTTTTGAGGCGATCGCCTTGGACAATTACGCCACAGGAGCATGAAAATATTGTAGAACTGGGGAGGCAGGGTTTGAACCTGCATTATTCTGCTTTCAAAGAGCAGTGCCATACCATTTAGGCGACTCCCCATCATTGCAATACATTTGATGGTGAGGATAAAGTTTCCGCTTCTTTCAACCACTTTCTTATCGCGTTATCGGAAACGCCATACTCTCTCCCTGTCGCACAATACCCTTGATTTTGAACTTTTGCTTTTAATACGTCTAGAGGGGGTCGTTCTTTTCTTCTTTTGGCACCTTCTATTTTCGCTGCACATTTTCTACATAATTGCTTTTTGGAAAATTTGCTAATCAAACCACCACAATTACAGCAAAAAAAACAATTCGGTTTATTCTGCTTTAGATTTCTCCCTGCGAAAGTATTAGTTTGAGTATGACAGTTGGGACAAAGTATTCGTAAGTTTTCTAGGCGATTATCATTGCCTACACCATTAATATGATCGAGCTGCAATGATAAAGGTTTACCATTCCACTCAGGCAAACAACCACACTCATAGCACTGATTTTTCAAAAGACCTTCTTGAATCAGTCTTTTTTTTAGCTCTGAACGACTGTAGTCAGATTCACGTCTTAAAATTTGTGTCAGGGATTTTTGGCGATTTTTGATAGAGTTCTTCAGGGCTACTATATTGTCTCCCTTGGGTGGAACGATTCCATGTTTATTGCACCACTTATAGAATTGCTTATAATTACCTCCAGCCGATCTCAACCCCAAGTATTGCAGGCATTTTTTAACCGATGAACAATGTTTTACCGCTTGCTGGACTTTAGATTTATCTGACAGTACACTCTTTCGACGCATGGCTCACTGGTACGCTATCTACTATAGTTAGCGTAACATAACCATTTCTCCAAAGTAATATATTGCCAATTCAAGTTCAAACAAGGCCGTGAATGCCGGGGTAGGAGTTGAACCTACATTTTTGTGGATAATAGTCACAGCGACTTGCCAATCGTCCACCAGGCAATACCAGTCCCCCAGGTCGGTTTCGATCCGACGACCTCCTGTTCTAAGTCCTTCGGACAGGCTGCGCCAACAAACAGGCGCTACTACCAACTGAGCTACCGGGGGATATAAGGAGAGAGAGGGATTTGAACCCTCGTCGGATCTGTTAAATCCGATCGGTCTTTCCAAGACCGCGCCATCAGCCTCTCGGCCATCTCTCCAGGTTGGGTGAAATTCACCCAGTTTATACAAAAAAGGCGGAGAGGGAGGGAGTCGAACCCTCGACGGTCGTTAAACCGCTCTTTCTTAGCAGGAAAGCGCCTTAAGCCACTCGGCCACCTCTCCAGAATGGGCTGGGAGGGACTTGAACCCCCATGTTTAGCACAATAGCACTTGATTTACAGTCAAGCTCCTTCACCAATTTGGATACCAGCCCATACAATGTGACAGTGCCGACGGGATTTGAACCCGCAGACGCTGACTTGAAAGGTCAGTGGCTTTACCAATTTGCCTACGGCACCACAGTTGGCGCAGGGACTGAGATTTGAACTCAGATCAACGGTTTTGGAGACCGTCATGTTAGCCGTTACACTATCCCCACATTTGGTCGCAGCAGCGGGATTTGAACCTGCATAAACCCAGTTATGAGCTGGGGACTTTACCATTAAGTTACACTGCGATATGGATTTGGTAGCCTCAACGGGAATTGAACCCGTATCCCAGCCTTGAAAGGGCTATATCCTAACCTTTAGACGATGAGGCCAGATCCATTTCAACCGAATTTTTTTCTGGGTTTTTCCCAATTTAATCCGGGCTGAACGGGAGTGACGGGACTTGAACCCGCGACGACTTGTTCGACAGACAAGTGCTCTACGCTAACTGAGCTACACCCCCATGAAATCAGCCTTAGATTACATGGAATTTGGGAAAGTTTGGCGGTTGATGCGGTGGGAATGATTCAAGGGAATTATCCCCACCGATTGAGTCCTCCATTGTTTCCGTTTTCATTAAAATGGCCCTTTAATTATTCAGTTTTCAAGGTTCGAGATGGGCGGTTGGGTGGAGCGTTTTGCTCTGTTCCTCTCGCTTCATATTTACATACTACATAAATACTACAAGACTGTCAAGGGGTTTTGGAAAAATTTTTGATTTTCTTTTAAAACTATTTTTACAATGCTTGCTATGAAAGGGTTTTAGCGAATAATCGGGCTAAGATGATTCCGCAAAATTGACATACTACAATGAGGAAAGACTGAAGTATGGACTGGATCCTAATGGGCCAGGAGGAACGGTGGTTATGGTCTGGGGTAGAGTTGCGTTTGCCAGGTTCTGGGATTGGACCCAAAACCGAGTAAAATCGGAAGGTTATCCTCAAAAAATAAGGCCATGTTGAAGCTATACTACAATCTGATTTCTTTTAATTCTCGCCGGGTTTGGATCTCCTTGTTAGAAAAAGGACTGCCGTTTGAATTGGTCCCGATGAAACTGGATGGTGATCAGTTCCAATCGGAGTTTCTGGCGCTCAACCCGTTTCACCAAATTCCGGTTTTGGAAGATGAGGGATTTGTGATCGTGGAGTCTTTGGCAATTTTGGATTACTTAGAGGCGAAATATCCAACACCTTCTTTACTGCCGTCGAATCCGCAGATGTTAGGGACGGTGAAAATGATAGAACTTTTGACCTTAACTCAGATGATGCCTCCGATGCGGCCCTTGATGATGGATTGGATGGGTTTTTCAGAAGAAAGTTCGGAAAAGTTGCAGGAAGCTAAACAGAATCTGGCCCAGGTATTACGCTTTTTTGAAAGTAAATTAGCCGATCGCACCTATTTTGGAGACCAACAACTCACCCTGGCTGATATTGTCGCAGGAACTGCTATTCCGTTTTTGCCGAGTTTGGGATTACCCCTGGAAGATTATCCTCGGTTGAAAGATTGGTGCGATCGCCTGATGACCCGCGAGAGTTGGAAACAAACCCAACCTACTGCTCAACAAATTACAAAATTTAAAGCCCAAATGAAAGCCCTCCTGTCCCAGCGCCAGTAATTTCAGGCACTTTGTTCACAAAATTGTTATAATCTAACCACTGTAAAACAACAGGAGGACTCATTGATTTTCATGAGCATTTCTTTAATCAATGTTGCCCACTACTACAAACAACTTCCGCATCAAAATCAAGCGCTGACTATCCTGCAAGAAAAAATAGAATCGACTCATCCCGAGTGGTTAAGCGATGATTCGGCATTTACGCGAACCTGGAGAAACCAAACGGACAATCCGAGGTTTTCTCCGGAAGTCGAGATTATTTCCGACCGGAAACAACTCCGAGGGGAGTGGGGGGGAAATACCTATACCATTGATGTCGATGAACTGAATGTATTGGTTTTGGATAGCTACGATATAGAAACGGGAAATCAGGTCGATCGCGAACTGACTGGCGATTTATTTGCCGAGGTAACAGTTAATCCGTTGACGGGACATATTGTGGTGGGTGTTGTGCTGGATTATTTTGCTGCCACCACCACCAGTGGCATTTTTATCATTGACCCGCAACCGGGAGGATATGCGATCTATCGCGCTCAAGTCCCGGGACCGAGACCCTTTCCGAATGAATTTTCAACTTATGGGTTGAGGCTTATTAGTTCCTTGAGGTTTGTAGAAGAAAACTTGCTGGTGGAATATGGGGATGCGGCCAGTAATATTTCAATCATGACATTTCAACCGGGAAATACTCCGGCAATGGAATATGTAAATTGTGTGGATGTTGTGGTCCGAGAAGGTCCTGGATTGTGTTCGCGAGTGACTCAATAAGAATGGCGATCGCGTAAGCGAATTAAAGGGAAAATATTGGCCCACCCCCAATGAACCCAGGGTTTTAAAATCACCCTGGGTTTATTGGCTTCAATCTACTTCCTTGAGCAGGGAAACTCCCGCATTCGCTTCCTCAGAACACTTGAGAATATAGAACTCAGCCCGATCGCTCAAGGCGGTGACAAAGACCCCAAAATCGTTCTGAGAATCCGTAGAGATCCAAGTCCCGGTGAGGCTGACTTCAACATACTCGCGATCGGCAACGCAGATGGAAATCATTTCGCTTGGATCGTTTAACGCCTCAGCTTCCAGAAATTTCAGTCCGGGCAAATCTACCGGCAGCAAAAACGACGCACTAGAGGGTGCGATCTCGATGCTTTGACCCACACGCATCGCCACGACAACACGGGTCGCCACAATCTCCTCAATGGAGTCAGGCAGACGCTCTAGGTTAAAGCCGGTTTCAGTATAAATGAACTTCAGCATTGCCAGTGGTCTCTCGTCTTTGTGAGTTATTCTTGCTTCGCCCTTGAGTGAGAGTCTGAGTCGCCCGAGTTCATGGGATTTACAAAAAAGGGCGAATATAGGGTATAGAATTGTGAAACATCAAAATTTTATTGAACGATTGGCAATTCCCAATCTCAGATTTACTCCGTCTAACCTGTTTCCTTGAGGTTTTCTCTAAAGAATGTGTACAAATTGTACATCAAATCCCCGGGTTCTCTCACTCGTACCTGTTCAAATCGCTCCAGAATTGTTCTGCAAACGAGATCGCCGGATGGATGGGGGCCTTGAGTTTCATTTTGAGGGACATTCCGGCTTCCATCGGAGTGCGATCGCCCTTGCGAGAATTGCAACTCATGCAGGCGGTTACGACATTATCCCAACTGTGACTCCCGCCTCTGGATTTAGGCAAGACATGATCCAGGGTTAAATGTTTTGTACTGCCGCAGTATTGACAGGCATGGTGGTCCCGTTTGAGGACTTCGCGACGGTTGACCGGAGGCACCTTCCAAATCCGTTCAGTCCCCGTAATGGTGAGGCGGATATGGAGAGGAACCATCACCACTTGAGAGGGCGATCGCACCTCATACATTTGAGGGGTCTCCAGGCCAAAGTCAGTGCTATTACTGCCATCGCTTAACTCCAAGGGTTCAGCTTTGCCTGTAATTAACAGGACAATTGCTCGCTTAATGTTGACTCGGCTAATCGGTAAGTAGTTTTTAGAAAACACCACCACCGATTTTGTTAACACATTAGTTATGCTGCTCACGACTCGACTCCAGATAAAACAGCCCCCACTTCCTGATTCAGGGGAAGCGGGGGCTGAAAAAACTCTGATTATTAGGGTCTTCTCGTCCTAGGTGAGTAAGGCACTTGATGCCTATCCCTCCCGCTTCTTATATGAATATTTGGCCATGCTGATAGATGACCTAACTCGGATTTAAAATCCTCGCTACTCTCGAAATCTCGGTCCGTATTCCTATCATACTCAACCTTCCCGATGGACTCCAAAGCTATAGCCGATGTCACGAGGCGATCGCCTGCGGCAACATCACGGCCCAAGCCATTGGCATACTGTCCGGTGATTGTAGAAAGGATGGGTAAAAAGTTCACGTTTAGATTTTTTGAAAGCAAGGACTTGAATTCTCCACTAAACATACTACACTAATATTACAGAGAATGTAAACCACCCCGAGGAAAAAAGTTATGACTGCGATTACTCGAACACCCACCACCGAAATGGAAGTCACCAGCATCCGCTTAGAGAGATCTCTGAAAGAAAGCCTGAAAGCCATCTCTGGAAATCAAGGATATCAAGCCTTGATTCGAGACGTGCTCTGGAATTACGTCCAGCAAAAATCAGGAGAGTATCGACCTTCATTTTCGAGAGACGATATTCGCGCCAGTTTAGATGCGACGGCCCAACGAGAGGAACGGTGTGTCCTCACCGGCAAAGTGATTCGACCACAAGAACCCATGTTATTAGGCTTAACCACCGGCGGCGATATGGTGCCGCTGAGTATAGAGAGTTTGGTTGGATAGTCGAGTTTCCTGCCTTCTTGTGGCATTTTCAAGCCAAGGCAACCTATTTTTGGGTTAAATATTTAGAGGCGATCGCATTTAATGGGCGATCGCCTCTGTCGTTCTTCAGGTCCAATGGGTCCCCTACCCTTGCCA
>NZ_JAFLQW010000389.1 GCF_017313335.1 Phormidium pseudopriestleyi FRX01
CTTATGAGAAAGGCGTAAAAGTCTTACCTCATGAGTTAAAACAGTATTTGCCCTCATGGCAACGTTCTGAAACTTTACCCAAATGGGATATCACGATTATCCCATTTTGACTGGTATTTTATTTTTTTGCGAGTTCCTAATATGGGAATGCGCGATTTTACCGCCCATATCGACCCGCTGGATGGAAAAGGTGCAGCCGATCGCGTAACGAATCAAGGGTATGATTATGGGACCGTTGCTGAAAACGTCGCCGCAGGTGAACCGACACCGGAGCAAACGGTCCAGGGATGGATGGATAGTCCCTCACATCGCGTCAACATCCTCAATCCCGCTGTAACGGAAATTGGTGTAGGCTATCATTTTCAGGAAAATGATACCGGCAATGTCAACTTTTCCCATTATTGGACCCAGGTTTTTGGAACTCCAATGACGATTGCCACACCCCCCAATCATCAGGCATCTGCAGGACCCGAAAACTCGAATTCAATACGACCGACTCTAGAGGAAGTCACGCCGATTGCTGACCCTTTACCCCCCACCCCTCAGACATCTCGACGACCGGAAATCCCGGCTTTCACACCCCCTCCCACGGAGGGAGTCACCCAGATTTCTGAACCCTTAACCCCGAACAATCAGGGATTTTTTGACCTGGTTGGGAATTCATCGGTGGTTCAACTGACTCCAGGGGCCCTGAATGGCTATCAATTCGGACTGAGGGGATTAGCGGGAGATGATATTATCATCGGTTCGACCGACGGTGAACTGATCAACGGGAATCAGGGGCGCGATCGCCTCTATGGCACCGGCGGAAATAACTTCCTGCGCGGCGGGATGGACGATGATACAATCGTTGGAGCCGATGGCAATGATACCATCAACGGGAATCAAGGGAATGATATCATTTTTGGCGGCAGTGGTCAGAATCTGCTGCGAGGAGGTAAAGGCAATGACTTTTTATACGGTGGATCTGAGAATGACGTTTTAATTGGTGATTTTGGGACCGATGTTCTCACCGGGGGGCGGGGGCTGATTTGTTCGTCCTCCGTCGCGATACCGCTGTTGGGGTGACTAATCCCCTAGAAGCTGACTCTATTACCGATTTTAACCGGGCCGAGGGAGACCGAATTGGCTTAAGTGATGGATTGACGGAGAATGATATTACCTATGAGGCTATCATCGATCTGGATAACAATGGGATGAATGATACAGTCATTCGCATCATTGATACCAATGAGATTTTAGGCGTGGTTTTAAATATCAATCCGTCAGATTTGAATGGGATGTTTGTATCCGGATCCACGGACATTTTAGCAACGGGTTAAGGATTGTTGTCTCACTCTATGCCACTATCCTCAGTCGGTGAGCATCCTTAAAATGATGCCAACCTACTGTCAGAACAGTGAAGTAGTCCCCTTGGGTGGTTACTGAACCACCCAATTTTTGCTATGAATAACAGGGTTTTTAGGAGTGTTCAGGAGTAAGGAGAGAAGGTTTTACCTAGGATCTTGACCGATCGCCCTTAATACGGTTTCTAAATCAGCGGTCAGTTGATTCCCACTTTCTTTAGGAGTATCTAGGCAGTAATGAGACACTTCTAAGGGAGGGGCAATGGTAATTTTAACCTGCGATCGCCAGTGGGGAATCCTCGGCTGATACTCCATATTCATCGGAACAATTTTCACACCTAAATTAGGGTGAAGGGATTCAGCTTGAATCGCCAGTCTTGCTAATCCAGGTTTAAGAGGATGAAGTTCATCATCGTGAAAAATACCACCTTCGGGGAAAATCGCTAACATTTCACCGGATTCCAGGAGTTCGATTCCATGCCGCAAACTTCCAATTACCGGACGGTTTCTATCAATAGGAAATCCACCGAGGCGGGGAATTAACCAACCGGAAATTCCTTTAAATTCATCAATAGAGACCATATAACGTAAGTCCCGTCCGGTGATATGTCGGCCTGTGGCGTATGCGACTAAAATCCCATCCCACCGCGATCGATGGGTCGGGGCGAGGATTGTGGGTCCGGCAGTAGGAATATGTTCTTGACCGATTACTTCAATCTCTTTAAAGTAGGCAGGGAGGACGATAAAACGACCTAATGGATATAGTGCGCTGGCTAACCAAGGGGAAATTTTAGAATTCACCGATGGATTTTTTTCGGATTGAATAGTAGATTTAACGAGTGGGGTTTGCATGATTTTTTTCCTAGAATTTAAGATAAGACCGATAAAAGATAATTTTAATTTGCGGGTTGCATTGAATCGAACCCTTGAATTTTAAAGAAGTGTTTTTAACAATTTTGAGTATAATTTGTCTATTGTACTTGGACTAATCCAGGTACAGGGGAAGAGTATGGACAGTTTGTAAATTGTCCTAGTCCGGGGGTACAGTAGCGATGAGAAACCGGGTTTCTTGACAAAATTTTCGGCACTTAGCAACGAATTTAGGCCAGAAACCCGGTTTCTTGTGGTTTGGAGTTCAACCTATATCCGCCCCCTCGGTGGAACTTCAGATAGAATCAAGTCTGTATGACCCGGATTTGGGGATGATACTTTGAGCTATCCTAAGTTAGGATTTTGTGCCTTGAGAGTGTCGGCGTTGAGAGAACCAGGATTGTAATTGGTCTCGACAGGGGGATTCCAAGATGCCACCGAGGACGGATAAGCGGTGAAAGGAAGCGGGACTATCGGGGAGGTTGAGGACGGTGCGGATTGCGCCACTTTTGGGGTCGTCGGCACCATAGACGAGGAGACTGAGACGAGATTGGGCGATCGCCCCGGCACACATGGGACAGGGTTCTAGGGTAACATAGAGGGTACAACCATTCAAATGCCAATTTTGCAGCACTTGCCCTGCTGTACGCAGGGCGAGTATTTCTGCATGGGCGGTGGGGTCGTGGTCTCGTTCTCGGCGGTTTTGGGTACGGGCGACTGCCTTGCCGGAAGGGTCTACAACGATCGCCCCCACGGGAACTTCTCCAGCATCTCCGGCAGATTGCGCGAGGGCGATCGCCTGACTCATCCAGTCCCGATGGATAAGATACTGCGGGTCTTGTACCACTATGATTACGTCGGATAATTACAGGTTTCGCAGTCGCCGGGATAGGTGGAGTGATAGATATCGGTCCGTTGTCCAAAGAGTTGATAACGGTTATCGCGGATTTGTTCATAAACGCGATCGCCGGACCATTTCATCCCAGGAAGTGCGCGATAGGCGCTGACGAATAGACTGCCTCCGGGTAATAAGTTGCCCAGTTCTTCTGCGGCATCACTTCCTTGCCACCGTCGTTCCGGGCAGTCGGCATCGATTAAAATCATGCCTTGTTCACAGTCTTTTGGTGTGATGTTTAAGCGGGCGAGACTGTCTTCATCCTGCATGGGAATATAGCGAAAAATATCTCCTTTGTCAAAATTTTCCAAAAGTTGAACTACACTCACACACAGATTGCATTTGCCATCATAAATGAAAAAATAAGTCATGGTTTTTCGGGGTTTGGGTTAACTTTTGAGACAGATTTTAAATGGAATTTATCTCGGGACGAGTTGGAACTCTTAACTTAATTGGGGGCCATAATTAATAGGGGATCTAACTGTGCTTTGGTATCAAGTTCATACAAATCATCACATCCCCCGATATGGCGATCGTTAATAAAAATCTGGGGAACGCTGCGGCGTCCATTGGCCCGTTCTGCCATTTTCACTCGGGCGGCACCATCGCCATCAATTTTATATTCGGTGAATTTGACCCCCTTCCACTTCAGGAGAACTTTAGCCCGAATGCAGTAGGGACAGGTTTGCCAAGTGTAGATTTCCACATGAGCTCTGATGTTTTCCGGGTGACGCCCTAACAGGCGATTCAGGGAGTTTAGCATTTTTCTGAAGGTTTAGAGATAGGAGTGGAACGGTTACAAATTTAGAGATATTGGAAATTATACCATGATTTTCACCCGATAGCTGGCTGAATCTGGATAGTCCCAGAGGGTTCGGATTTTGGTGTTTTGGGACCCTTCCTGAACGGCGTGTTTTCTGACAATCTCTAACAGATAAAAATTACAAAAAAGTCATGTTTACTCAAATTTGTGTTAAAAATTAGTAAATTTTTGTGATAATTTTAACGCCGGAATCTTGAATAACGCAAATTGTATTCGTGAACAAATAAGAATTAGGGATTAAGATAGTTTTGCCTTCTCCTTGCAGGGTCGTATAACGTAAATCAATATCAATGACCGTTCCTTCAAAGTTGCCGACAGAGATGCGATCGCGACGGCGGAAGGGACGATAAATTAAAATCAAAGCCCCAGAAACTAGGTTTGAAAGGATATCTTTCAGGGCTAATCCCACAGCAAATCCAGTTAGACCCAACCCAGCAATTAAGGCCGAAACATCAATCCCCAGGGTTCCTAGGGCGGTAACGATACCCACAATCCAAACCGTACTAATGAGGGTTTGTTCCAGCAATTTTAGGGCATCCAGACTCAAATTACTGGTGGTCATGAGGCGGCGAATCAGCTTTTTTAACAAGGCAGCGGCAATCCAAAAACTGATGAGAATCAGTAAACTGCCAGCGACTCGGGGTACGCCGATAATCAACAGGGTTAATAATTGGTTTAGCATTCTTCTGAGTTCCCATCTGGAGAGTCTCGGCATTTGGAGAGGGGTGACCTTTTAAATGCCAAGTTGCCCTAACATCTTGACCAGGTGAACAGAGTCAAGCATTCTCTATTTTACAGCCAATTGCCCACTAAAACATAGGCTGCCCAATAAATCGGATGTTGATAATCGAGATTTTTCAATAGGTTGAGTTGGGCTTGGCGCAACGCTTCAGATTTGGTGAGATTACCTTCGTTTAAGGATTGGTAAAAATCAATCATCAGGGGAACGGTTGCGGCATCATCAATGTACCAGAGGGTTGCCAGGGTACTGCGGGCACCGGCGCGAACGGCCATTCCCGCCAATCCCAAGGCGGCGCGATTGTCTCCCGTTGCCGTTTGACAAGCACTCAAAACGAGTAATTCTAAGGCTTCGTTACTGTTACTGCGATTTCTCACTCGGAGTAAACTGTCGAGTTCATTGACATTAATGCGATCGTCCCATGCGAGAATAAATGTATCTTCTGCACTAGAACTAAATTGACCGTGGGTGGCGATATGGACGATGGAAAATGGCGTTTTTGAAAGCTGTTGCTGTAAGGTATCGCGGGTAAATCCGTCATTTATGAGGACGATGCCGGAGAGTGCGGCATTGATTTTTTGGACTTCGATCGCCACATTCGGAAGTTGTGCGAAGCCAAATCGTTCTTCCGTTAAACCGGCAGTTAAGGCTTTTAAACCTTGTCGTCTTAAGGGTTGAAGTGCAGTGAGTTTGAGTCCCGGACTAATGGCGACGCTGTATTTTTCTAACAAAAATTGCTCCCCGTCATACAAGGCAGCCATTGGAATATTTCTAAACAGTCCATCGGGAACAAAGACTAAGGTTTTAATGCCACTGTTGGCTAAATTATCTTGAATTGGGGCAATTAACCAGTTGTAAACGGTGTTGGCATAAACTCGATATTGCCGAGAAGTGCGAGTTACCAAGCTTCTTCTGAGGGTGATGAGAGTTTGTTCAATTTCTTCTTTGGGTAAGGGGGTGGAATAATGCTGTAACGGTTGATTGGGCAGAGAAACGATGACTTCTAAGCGATCGTCCAAGACGATGGGATAGACGATCGCCGCTGTGAGGTCAACCTGTTGTTTATCCAGTTCCACGGCATTGCTATCCACACAAGCATCGCGAAAAAAGTTATCCAGTTCGGCTAATTTCAGAGATTCGATCGCCTGTAATGCTTTTTCAAGGTTTTCCTGGGAAACACCCTGACTCGATGTGCTATTAGGAGGTGGTGAGGGTACATCTAATAGTAACGCCACTAACTCTCGATAAACAGGTTCGACACTATCGCGAAAGGTAAACTGCACTTCCCGATTGGTGGTGACTAAATCTAGGCGCAAAGACTCCAGAGAAGTGACGGCTTGAGAATAGGCAATCACAGCCCCCGGGCGATCGCCTTGGGCCAGGAGTAACCGCCCCAGTTGCCATTGCCAGCGATAAGCAATATCAACGGCATTGATATATTCCGCCAACTCTAACGCCTGCTGGGTGAGACTTTGGGCTTGCTGCCACTGGCGATCGCGTTCGTATAATTCCCCGAGATTCCCTAAAGCATAAGATTCAGCGCGGCGATCGTCTATACTTTTAGCCTGTTGTACTGCTGTTCCTAGGAGTTTAGCCGCTTCGGGCAGGACCGAACTCAGGGATGACTTACCCTCATGCCACTGTACCCAACTTTGTGCGAACTTAATTCGAGCATATATCGCCATCCGACTGGCAGGTAACTCCTCGATTTGGGCCTGAATTTGCGGAATCCAGCTTTGGATGAGGGATTCAGAGGCCGAATTAGACAGGACTAGGGAATTTTCAATTAACAAAGAGAGGGCATTGAGACGGGCTTGAACCTGGGTATCTGCTGATTCTGCTGTGGCTGCGGCTTGTTGATACAAAGCCAAAGCCGCGTCCCCATCTTGGCGGGACCGCACTGTATTACCTAATGCGATCGCACTTTCACTGATAGCCGCAGGGGACTTTAACCGTTGGGCTGTCTGTAAACTATCGCGTAAGACAGCCTCAGATTGTTCTAAATCCCCCACCATGCGTAAGGCATTCCCCAAGGCGAGTAAAGCGGTTATTTTTGTCTCAGAATCAGTTTCCTGGGCTAACCGGGTTTGGAGTTGTTCTAAGCGAGTCACCGATCGCCGATATAATCCTAATCCCTGTAAAGCCCGGGCTTGATTAATCATCGCCCGATATTCCCCAGACTTTTCCCCCGCTTGGCGGTAGGCATCTGCCGCCTGTTCCCAAGTTGTCACTGCCGCTTCAGTTTGTCCGAGGGTAAATTCCAATCCTCCACGGGTATTCAGGACTTGGGCGAGAACCCGAACCGAGGAGGGAGAGTCCGAATCACGTTCAATCAAAGCGAGACTTTGGCCGATCGCCGCTTTGGCCCCATCCCACTCTCCCAATTCCTGTAACGCTGCGGAAAGATTACTCAAGGCAACCGCTTGCTGCAATTGATTCCCCTCCTTTTCACTGCGACTGGCAGCAGTTTCCCAAACCGCTGCCGCTGCGGAAAATTCACCGGATTGGTAGAGTCGGCGTCCTTGTTCGACTAATTCCTCCGCAGTTTGGGCGATCGCACCCAGGGGTAAAGCTAACCAAAACAGACCAACGGATAACAGCAATCCCTGTTTAACGTGAGATAAAGACATGGGTGGGGGTTTTAGCATTTTTATAAACAACTCTGGAGAACCAAAACCAGCGGAAAACCTATCACAGAAAATCCAGTTGTCAAAGAGGTATTTGCCCTTTAGCCCGCGCAGGCGGGCTTCCTCCGTATAGCCCCACTCGATCAAGTGGAGGTTTTTCTCCCAGAACCGAATTGAGTATCACACCCATTAAAATGGGCTAGACACAATGGAAAAATAAAAGCCATTTTCTTGCCAGGTTCTCTCCCGAGATGGGCTATCTATCAAAGGATACCCCCAATCTAAGCGGGCGCGTAAGCGATCGCCGAACTCTAACTGTAACCCCAGTCCTGCCGAAGCTAGAGTATTGGGGTCTGGATTGTCTCCATCTCCACTATTCCAAGCGGTTCCCACATCCACAAAGGGGACAATTTGTACCCCAAACCAATTTTGGCGATACACTGGGATGCGGAGTTCAGCAGAAGCGATCGCCCCATTATCGGTTAAAAGAGCATCTTGGCGATAGCCCCGGACACTTTCTAAACCCCCTAACCCAAATTGTTCCAGGGGTAGCAGCGATCGCGATGACAATTGGACATCCCCTCGGACTAACAGGGTTGGGGACCGTTCGGGGTCGCTGGTTTCCGAACCCAGAACCCGCAACCACTGTCCCTGTCCCCGCCAACTCAAAAAGCGACTATCCGGGGCGGAAGAATTGACTGTGGCATCAAACCAACCCACTCCAAGATTAAACTGCGATCGGGCAGCTAACACTTGCCGAGAACTGCGCCCAGTCCATTCTTGAAAGAATCGGAAGGCAGAAATCCGCGTTTCCCCATCCTCATTCGCCCCAGGAGAGAGGGGAAAATTCACCCCTAAAATGGAGGTTTCGCTGGAACGACGGGCGAAGGTCAATCCCATCGCAAATTCCCGTGTAGGACTTTGGATTAAGGGTTGCCGCAAGGTGAATTCAGTATTGCGAGATTTCGCTTCGATATTCACCCGATCAAAGGGCGGTTCGATAATTTCGCTTTGAGTGCGACCGTGAGACACACTAAATGTACCATTGCGGGCATTAATCGGAAGGGTGTAACCTACATCCCACTGATCACTGCCTTCGGTATTGGTGTAGGAGAAATTTAGGGTATCTCCGAACCCGAATAAGTTGCGGTGGTAAACAGTAGCTTGCTGGCGGAAGCTGCCGACACTGGGCGATCGCCCATTATCTAAGACGAACTCACTGCCAAATGCCGATGCTTCCGTAATCTGGACATCGAGGACATTTTGACCCGGACGAGACCCTGCTGCGAGTTCTGCTGAGATATTTTCAATCCGGGGGTCTAGTTGTAACAGGCGCAAGGCATCGAGGAGTTGGTCAATATTGACAGGTTTTTCCGTGGCGATCGCCAATCGAGAACTAACATAATTGGGACTCAACCGCTGATTCCCAATTATGTTAATTTCTTCTAACCCACCTTCCACCACCTGAATCCTCACCACCCCATCTTCTAGGGTTTGGGGGGGAATTAACGCCCCAGATGTAATATATCCCTCCTGGGTGTACCTTTGAGTCACCGCAGTTCGGGCTTGCAACAGTTCCGCAAAGGATAGGGGGCGGTCCGTAAACGGGGCTAAAATCTCCGCCCAAATTTCGTTACTGAAGACGGTACTATCGAACACCTCAAACCGTTGCACCTCAATTACCCCAGGAATTTCTCCCGTGGGGTCTACTTGCAGGGGGGGCGCAGCCGGATCCGTAGTCGGGGGTTGCAGGAGTTCTTCCGGTGGGGGTAGCAACGGAGGGCGTTCCGGTAATTGGGGGCTACTCGGAGGCAGGGGATTGGGAATTCGAGACGGATCCGTGAGGGTTCCTGGATTGGTCGTTTGTGCCAAGAGTGCGCCCCCATTCCCACCCAGGAGTAATAACAAGGTTAGGGTAAACCGAATTAAGCGGGTGGTTTTGCGGGACTCATAGGTGCTTTCACCGGGTTCCCGGGCAAACCCAAATCCGGTGAAAGACGAAGGAGTGTTCTGACTTTGGTCCGATCGCAGAGGTTGAGACAGGTTAATAGTTGGCATCGCTAATGAGCTGATGAAATCCAGGTGGATCGAGTTGAGCTTAATGTATCGCAAGATCCGCGTTTGTACCTGATGACCCATGCACACGAATCGAAAAAATGGGTTTTGAGTTATGACCACTCCGACAAATTCCCTGTCAGTTTCGATAAAAGGGTAACAGGGTGGGTCATGGCAAATCAGGAGAACCGGCAAAGCGAGGATGGGAATTGTTCCGGTTCTAGCATCGCCTCGGTTATGAGGAGATTCTCGGCTTTGAGATACACCCGCCTTTTACTCTAACCGCTCTGTGGTCTTCTGCCAAGGGATTGACTGTTCGATGCAGGCCAATTATTTTATCCTTTATTCTTATTTCGGATATTTTTAGGCAATTTAAGCTGAGTTACTGCCTGCTAGTTGCGCTTTAGACTGCGACGACTTTCTAAATGCCCCTTGTTATAAATTTCCCCTAAAAATTTACCCTAAAAACAGTAAGGGCCTAGTCACAAGACTAGACCCTATTTACGGAATGACTGATTCTTCAAAATATATAGCAAAAAAGACGAAAGGTTTTAGACGATTGACAATTTCTTACTAGGGTTTACAATTTCCGCAGCTTCACCCTTTTGGGCCTCGCCGCACATCGGTTCTCAAGACAGGAGACACGCAGCCATTGGAACCCAGGAATCTTTAAATCTTTCTTCTCCTTAACTTCTTTCTTTTCCGTGTCTAGTATTAAAGTAGCATATCGGTTTTAAACCTACAACTAAATTTTACAAAAGTTTACAAAAAGGTCTTGAATCCTGGGTCAAAATCCTGACAACGGCGTAAAAATCGCTGGGGAATCTGCCACTGTCCCCCCCAATGAAGATGAAGGTAAGAGGCATGAACCGCAGGGGTGGCAATTTGGGGAGAATATCCCCATCCTTCCGGAGTAACCACCGACTTCCGGTGGAATCCCCGCAGTTGAAAGAGAGGGGAAGCGGGTTGGGTGGTGAGGTGCGATCGGTGGAACTCATGACCCCAGACTGTTTCCCCAGTCCGAAATAAGGGGGTGTCTTGGAGGGTAGTGGCGAGGCGATATCCCAAACTGAGGCGGGAACCCATGACTGCATTCGTGGGAAAAATACCGACCATTGGCCAGGATTTGCCGTCAAAATCCACTAAATTTTGACATAAATACATTAAACCGCCACATTCGGCATAGGTTGGCATTCCCGAGGCGACTGCCTGATCAACCGATCGCAATGCCGAGGTATTTGCTGCAAGGGTTTCAGCAAAGATTTCTGGGAATCCTCCTCCTAGATATAATCCCTGGACTCCCTCCGGTAGAACTGCATCTTTCAGAGGACTCCAGGGGACCAATTCTGCACCGAGGGATTCGAGACTGTCGAGATTATCTGGATAATAGAAATTAAAGGCGGCATCTTGGGCGATCGCCACTGGGATTTTCGATTTAAATTCTTGCCAATTTGGGATTTCTACTGGTTTTACAGCAGTTGCCGGAGTCGATTTCAGCAAGGGGAATAGTTGTTCCCAATCAAAGCAAGTTTCCGCCAGATGTGCAAGGCGATCGATTAAGGTATCCAGTTGGGGGAGTTCGGCAGTGGGGATGAGTCCGAGATGGCGATCGGGAATAGTAATGTTATCCTGTCGCCGCCAAACGCCTAAAATCGGAATTTGAATCGTTTCTAAGGCATCTTGCAGCAGTTCTAAATGGCGATCGCTTCCCACGCGATTGAGGATGACTCCGGCAATGTTTACCCTCGGATCTAGTGTCCGATATCCTTGGGCGATCGCGGCGATCGAACTGGATAAACGACTGCAATCCAGAACTAAAATGACCGGCAATTGTAACAATCGGGCAATATGGGCGGTACTGGCAAAATCGGCCAAGGAAAATAAAGGGGATGACTCCATCAATAGCGGTGCCGGTTGAACCCCATCAAACAATCCCATCACCCCTTCAATCAGGGAAAATTCTACAGATTGAGAATGGCGATTAAAACAGTCTTGAACATAATCAGTGGAAGTCAAAACCGGATCTAAATTGCGACAAGGGCGACCCGTGACATAGTGATGAAACATTGGGTCAATATAATCCGGACCCACTTTAAAAGATTGTACCTTCAAACCTTGGCGTTGCAGATAGGCCAAAATTGCTAAAGTTATGGTAGTTTTACCAACGCCGCTTCTTTCTCCGGCAATTATTGGGGTCATTGGTCAATTGTCATTGGTCAATTGTCATTGGTCA
>NZ_JAFLQW010000645.1 GCF_017313335.1 Phormidium pseudopriestleyi FRX01
ACACGCTACGCCGCACAGCGAAGCCCGGGCTCAGGCTTTACGCACTCCAAAAATGTCCGCGAATAACTGTGGGAAACGCTATATAAACAGAAGGATGGGGTGCATCTTTCTCTACACCCCAGCGCAGTTTTATCCCGGCAGCCGCAGCATCCAGGGGCTGTAGGGCTGGCTTTGCGGGGTCAGGGAAATCCCGTTTCCTCTGTGGCAATCTATCGGTGGCGATCGCCCCCTGAAAAACCCAGTATATAAAATTTTGGTAAACCTCCCCCAATTTTTTTAAAAAACTTTATAATAAATTTAAGTGAATCAGGGAACTCCCTTTTCAAAGGGACTCCATGAATTCCTAAGCCGAATTTTCAACGAGGTTCAGCGGACTCTCTACCTCCTCAAAATTCTCTAAAATTTTACCCCATTTACAGATTGACATGGGTCAAATGATGCATGATTTACCCTTGAATCGGGCATAAACTCGGTCTGGTGCCTAAGTTGTTAACTCTCCTGACAAAGCCTGAACTGACGCTTCAAAGCGGGTTTCTACACATCAAACCCGGATAATAATTTGAAAATAAAGGTCTTTAAACCCCAGTTTCGGTTGTTCGGGATCACTCCGGAAACAATTCAGCACAAAGATAGAGTGACTGAGGGCAAAGCATAGATCAAACTAATAAGGGAGGGATGCCCAAGTGCGTCTCAATGAAGGTCTAGGGAATCTCCCAACCCCTAAAATCTGAGCCAAGAAACCGGCTGTCGGACTTGAATTGTGAGTTTTAACCGACATAAGGGTTGCAAAGCCCCATTTCAAAAAAAGTGTCTCCTAGGGTCAACAATGACCCTCAGTTCTACCGGCTCAATTGGACCCTAAAATCTCTAAATTGCCAAGTTATCTTTGATAATTTTTGGCAGGAATCATCCATTCAATTAACTTATTTTCACTTATTTTTCAGAGGTATTACCCCATGAAACGTTTGAGTCTAACTCTGGCATCTACTGCTTTCGCTACCCTTGTGCTTTTGGGTGCAACATCCTCCACAGCACAAGCCTTTTCTTTAACCCAATCCAATCCCCTTAAAATTATGCCATTAGGGGATTCTAACACCCGAGGCCGAGGGGATGACCCTGCGGGGTATCGAGACGACCTCTGGATGAGATTAAATGACAGTGGATTCAATGTTGATTTTGTCGGGAGTGCTACTACTAATTCCCCCACAAATTGGGATCAACCCTATGCATTCGATCGCAATCATCAGGGTCATGGTGGATATGCTATTAGCGGGAACACCTACGCGGGTGCCGGTGATTTGATGTCCAATATTGATAACTGGCTAAATGCGGCCACTCCAGATGTCATCTTGTTGATGGCCGGAACCAACGACTTTATCTTTCAGAATACAACTGCCCAGGAAACGATTGATGAACTTGGCACATTAATTGATAAAATCTTGGGTTGGTCTTCTGATGTTAATGTACTGATTAGCTCGATCGCCCCTTTAGCGCCCAATCGAGGATTATCCCAAGAGGCTGCTTTATACAATAACATGATTCCGGGTCTGTTAGGCAGCGATCGCTATCAACAGAATAACCTCTCCTTTGTCGATACCCGCAATTTGTTTACGGGGGATGATCTCTATGATGGTGTTCACTTTACACCCCAGGGTTACACCACCTTAGCTAATGCCTGGTTTGATGGGATTGTTTCCGCCTCTAATCTAGGCAACCCTTCTAGGGATCCGATCATCGTTGAAACTCCAGGATCAGACGACTCAGTTTCTATCCCCGAACCGACTTCTGTATTAGGAGTCTTAGCATTCGGGTTAGTCGGTGCAGGATCGTTGCGCAAACGCCGTCATGTTTCTCCCCTGTCTAATCGTTAATCTTCCTCAACAGGATTTAGGCATTATTTAAGCTCAAACAAACAATGTAGGGTCGATTCGTGAATCAACCCTACATTGTTTGTTTGATAGGCAGTTGCGTAAGTTCTATATTTGTAGGGTGGGTTAAAGCTCACCACCCTGATTATAGAGTCTAAAATTGGCAGTTGCGTAAGTTTTAATTTTTGAAAAGTGGTATTATCGCGATCGCAGACTTGGGTCAGAACCCTCACCAGAGACCTGCTTTTGATGCCATCTGCCGTAGATTTGGCTCAACGGCGTAGCACTCAACCCGTGAGCAAAAATTGAAGCACAAATCATCAAACTGGCGATCGCCCAAACCTCATGTCCCTGCGTCTCGCGCACCGCTAAATTCGCATAATACATAGCCGCCACGCCAATTGGGCCAAACCAGCCCACAAATAGCGTTTCTGGAAAGTTCTGAATCGGTTGAATCCAGTTAGAAAGGAGCAAAATTGCCGGGAGTCGGCGCAAAAGTAGCACAGCCACCACCAAGATTGCCCCATTCCATCCCCATGACGCCCAATCCTGCCAGGGAATTGTCAATCCCAGCAGAATAAAAATTGGCAAGCTAAAGAAGCGATTAATCGCCTCTTGCACATTTTCTTCCTCCGATCGCTCCTTACCTTTAATAGTCTCACTTGAAATTAATCCCGCCACAAAAACAGCTAAAATCCCATCGCTGCCCAGCAGTTTAGCCGCACCCAGTACGAACAGCGTTAGGGCGATTGTATAGCCGAGAAACGATTGTTTCTCCATGGTATTTTTCGCTTCCGCCCACTCCAGCAGACGACCCGCACTATACCCGAACACAGCCCCCACCACCACGGCGATTCCCACTTCCCACAGGATTGTTTGCACCGCCCAGTGAAACAGGGCATCCCCAGGGGGACGATTGAGTAGCAGCAGGGGTAAAAAGACGAGGGGATACGCCAATCCATCATTTGCCCCGGATTCCGCAGAGATGATATGGCGCAGGCGTCTGGGAAGATTGCGCTTCGCCACTACCCCGGTGACGATTGATGTTGCCACAATCGGATCCGTGGGAGTAATGACACCGCCTACAAGCATTGCTTCCCAGAAGGGGATTCCCAGGATGAAATAGACCAGAAAACCGCTTGCCAACCACATCAAGGGCATCACCAATCCCAGTAACAACGCTAAGGGTTGCCACTGCCGGAAAATGTAATTTTTCGGCAGTCGCAGCGCCACCCCCATCAGTCCGATCGCTAGGGTGAACCGCGCTGCTTGCTCTAATAATACCTCCTGGTTGATTCCCCAATGGTTTGGATCTAACCATGCCAGTCCCACTGGCCCGAGCAGCACCCCAAAAATCAGCGCTGTCATCGGATCTGAAGCCCACCAAGTCCGTCGGAAAAAGTCAGAGAGCAGTCCTAGAAACAGAACTAGCCCTCCTACAGCCATTAGTGCGATGTTGAGTTCGCTCAAGATTCAGCCTCCTTTTGTATAATTAATTGGGCGATCGCGTTTTGAATTTCCCGGTTTTTATCGCATTTTTTCCAGTCCGCATAGGCAGGTTTTGTAGAATTCTTATATTTGACCTCACACTAAAAAATAAACACACCTCACTTAAAGCCGAAATAGAGAAGGAGACGATCGCACTCAACACTTGTGGCTTTCCAAATTAATATCCCATCTCCAGTTTTAACCGCATCTCTCTGTAG
>NZ_JAFLQW010000170.1 GCF_017313335.1 Phormidium pseudopriestleyi FRX01
ATAAATTCCGCAGTTCCAGTCTGCATAAGTATCCAACATTTGGGGCGTTACCCATCGGGAAAATTCTCGCCCTTCTACCAAACCAAAGGTGACTAAATGTTGTAAAGCCTCTTCATCAGTCAACCCGCCTAGATCTGGATTAACGCTGCGATAGTAGCTTGAATCGAATAGCTCTAAAGCCATAATTATTTCCTAGGAAGTTTACGCTGCGCCTACTCTAACTTGTGAATCTGGTTTCGTCAAATTTGAGACAATCCCCTACTACTGATTTGCTGGGATGATTATTCTCGATTACCCTGAAAATAGACCGATCGCTGAGGTCTTCCCACCTCAATTTCCGCTTCATCTAGGGCGATTTTGAGCCGATGGCGAAACTCTCGACCCACTCGCCATTGCTGTCCCGCTTGGGTTTGCATCCACAGGCTAATTTCAATCCCCTGATGAGTAATCTGATTCACCCCTAAGACATTCACCGGGTCAAGAATGCGATCGCCCCATTCCGGGTCTTGATGCAATTTTTCCGCCACATTTTTCACCACCTGTAGGGCTTTGGTGATATCAGAATCATAGGCAATTTCAAGGGTAAAATCCAGACGAGACCAATCTTTAGTCAGATTATGGACGGTGGAAATACTGCCATTAGGAATCGTGCTCAGTCTACCCCCCTGGCCTCGGATTTGGGTGATGCGGAGGTTCATATATTCAACCTCCCCAGATGCTGCGCCGGTATCAATCACATCCCCGATCGCATAGTGGTCTTCTAATAAAATTAAGCTGCCATTAATCACATCTCTGATTAAATTTTGAGAGGCAAAAGAAATCGCAAATCCAGCTATCCCTGCACCGGCAAGTACCGGCGCGATCGGAACTTGAAGCTGATAAAGGATCAGCAAAAGTCCGAGGGCAAAAATGGTAAAGGTAATCATCCCTTTTAAGGCTTGAGAAAAGGTAGAAACTCTCACTGTCAGACGTTTAGAAGCGTTCGGTGCGATCGCCTGCATTGCAATCCAAGAATTAGACCAGCGATCAACAGCAACATGAGCCAGTTTAATCAGAACGCTAGTCAGGAGTACAATCAGCAGCAGCAAGGGTTGAGTCAACAATCGACTTTGTAGCCAGCGAGTTTGGGGGAACAATCCCACTATTGCGGCTAAACTCCCCAAGGCGATCGCAAACTGCGTCATTTGGACCAGTCGGCGTTTCAGAAGATTCACATCCCGTTGCCGTTCCCAAGTGAGTTGGCGATCAACCTGAGTGAGAACATCAGACTGGTTTTCCCCCTCCTGATCCGAGGAATTGCTGGTCTCACTTGCAGATTGGGTGGCGATCGCATTCCATTCCCGTTTGAGTCTGTGCTGTATTCGTAGCAGGACCCCGGCAGTCCCCAGAGTCCCGAGGAGAATGGCAGCAGCGATCGCCCCTTGGAGGCGCAAATATTCGGGCTGACGCTCAAACTGGCCGCGAATCAGGGCGATCGCGATCGTCTGACTGACGTGAGTTGCCAAATCTGTCACCCCGATGCCATAGAGTCGGGCATCCAGTTCCGTCAGGGTGAGGATATCCTTCTTAGCGAGGCGATCGCCATCCCGGACAAACAGCACCGTTTGACCCTCCTGGGTATCAAAGCTCACTTCTAGGGTCTGAGGGTCAAAACCAGCGGCGATCGCCCAATTCAGCTTAGTTTCATACATCGTCACCCGCATTTGAAGCGGGGATATACTGGAGGGGGTGCGATCGCCGATGCCCTCGGACGCCGTAATTTGGAACAGCTTCCGACCATCCAGGGTAACAGGTGCATACACAATATTCCCAATTTTTCCCGACGCAGCAAACGGGTTGGCGATCGGCAGCCAACTGTCCGGGACTGCTGCCGGAGAGGATTGTGCCACCCCAGGCAATCCCCCACTCATCATCCCGAGCATCGACAGCATCAAGCTGAAGATAAAGCTTAAAATATAATAAAATCGTCGCCGATTGACCCTGGCAATCTTCCGCTTAGATCCTTGCATTCACTTCGATATCCCTTCAACGCTCTCCTCCTGAGTCTATAGCATCAATCGGGGGATTCCTTAAAAAACGTAGAAAGATTTAAGATTTCAGTTTCGGCAAAAACGGTAAAAAGTGTTAGAATAGACAGAATCCCTCGATAAAAAAACTTTTAAAAAGATTTTAACCCGGGTTGTCCTAAAATCCAAAAAATTGTTTATGATAGAGGTATAGAGGTTTAACGAACGGGGTAGAAATGGCGAAATGAGGTAAGATCCTGAAATCAGACCCCCTGATCAGCGCCAAACGCATGATCTAAGCCATAAATTACCCCCAGTCAGACTTTTAGAATGGGTAGTCTAGATTACAATTAACCCGCTCGAACCGGAGCAGGAATCGTCATTCCAGACCACTCATCAAAACCCGGCAAGTGAATCCATACCGAGCCTATCTAAATGTTAATGTTGTGGTACTAGAGAGATAGGAAAAGAATTAACATGAACAGCAAAGTCACCAACACTCAAGAACTCGAAGAACTCATTCAGCGCGTTAAGGCGGCCCAAGAAAAATATGCCACCTACAGTCAGCAACAGGTGGATGAAATTTTCAAGAAAGCTGCTCTAGCCGCCAACTCAGCCCGAATTCCCCTGGCGAAGAAAGCCGTGGCCGAAACCGGCATGGGAGTCGTGGAAGACAAAGTGATTAAAAACCACTTTGCCTCAGAAATTATCTACAACAAATATAAGCATGAAAAAACCTGCGGCATCATTGAAGAAGACAAATCTTTTGGATTCCAAAAAATCGCTGAACCCGTGGGAATTCTGGCAGGAATCGTCCCCACAACCAACCCCACTTCTACAGCTATTTTTAAAGCCCTCCTCGCCCTGAAAACCAGGAACGGGATTATTTTCTCTCCGCACCCCCGGGCCAAAGAATGCACCCGAGAAGCGGCAAAAATCATCCTGAAAGCGGCTGTAGAAGCGGGAGCACCCGAAGATATCATCGGCTGGATTGACGAGCCAACAGTGCCATTATCCCAGCACTTGATGCAGCATCCAGAAATTAAATTAATCCTGGCAACCGGCGGTCCTGGTATGGTCAAAGCCGCCTATTCTTCCGGACATCCGTCCTTGGGTGTGGGTGCAGGGAATACGCCTGCGGTGATTGATGAAACCGCCCATATTAAAATGGCGGTCTCCTCGATTATTATTAGCAAAACCTTTGACAATGGGATGATTTGCGCCTCAGAACAATCGGTGATTGTGGTGGATGAGATGTATGAGGAGGTTAAACAGGAATTTAGCGATCGCGGCGCATACTTCCTGAATCCGGAAGAACGGCAAAAACTGGGCAGCAAAATTATTGTCAACGGACGACTAAACCCGGATATTGTCGGACAATCCATCCAAACCCTGGCGGCGATCGCAGGCATTTCCGTCCCAGAAGAGACGCGGGTGATCATTGGCGAAGTGGAAGAGATTTCCGAAGCCGAACCCTTTGCCTACGAGAAACTCTCCGCCATCTTAGCCATGTATCGGGCGACAGATTTTCATGATGCCGTCCATAAAGCTCATGACTTAGTGCAATTTGGCGGACGGGGACATACCGCCGTACTCTATACATCTCCGGCGAATACCCTGAATATCCACGAATTTGAAGGGCAAATGCAAACGGCGCGGGTGCTGATTAATACCCCCGCCTCCCAAGGGGCGATCGGAGACCTGTATAACTTCCGCCTCGACCCCTCCCTCACCCTCGGTTGCGGCACCTGGGGAGGCAACTCCATCAGCGAAAACGTCGGTCCCCAACATCTGCTCAACATCAAAACCATCTCGGAACGCCGGGAAAATATGCTGTGGTTCCGGATACCGCCCAAAGTGTACTTTAAATATGGTTCCCTCCCAGTCGCCCTGCGGGAACTCGCCGGAAAACAACGCGCCTTTATCGTTACGGACAAACCGTTGTACGACATGGGTCTCACTAAGTCCGTCGAAGAAGTCCTCGAAGAAATTGGAGTCAAATATGACATCTTCTTCGACGTGGAACCCGACCCCTCTCTCACCACCGTGAATAAGGGACTGGAACGGATGAACTCCTTTAAACCCGACGTGATAATCGCCCTCGGGGGAGGTTCCCCGATGGATGCGGCGAAAGTCATGTGGTTGATGTATGAACATCCTGAAATTGAATTTGAAGGACTCGCAACCCGGTTTATGGACATCCGCAAACGGGTGTACGAACTGCCACCTTTGGGCATCAAAGCGATCATGGTTGCCATTCCGACGACTTCGGGAACGGGTTCAGAAGTTACCCCCTTCGCCGTCGTCACCGACGATCGCACGGGGATCAAGTATCCCCTGGCAGATTACGCCCTCACCCCGAACATGGCGATCGTCGATCCGGAATTGGTGCTGAATATGCCCAAGAAACTCACCGCCTACGGTGGCATCGACGCCCTCACCCATGCCTTAGAAGCCTACGTTTCCGTTTGTGCCTCCGAATTTACCAACGGATTGGCATTAGAAGCGATTCGCCTGCTATTTAAGTATCTGCCTTCCGCCTACAAAAACGGGGCCAAAGACCCCAAAGCGCGGGAAAAAGTACATTATGCCGCCACCATTGCTGGCATGGCATTTGCCAACGCCTTCCTCGGCGTCTGTCACTCAATGGCGCATAAACTGGGTTCGACGTTCCATGTCCCCCACGGGTTAGCCAATGCCTTGATGATTTCTCACGTCATCCGGTATAATGCCACCGACGTGCCATTTAAACAAGCCATCTTCCCGCAATACAAATATCCTAATGCCAAATGGCGGTATGCGCGGATTGCCGACTATCTCGGACTCGGTGGCGACAACGAACAAGAGAAAATCGAGAACTTGGTAGAGGCGATCGAGAACCTCAAGAGTGAGTTAGACATTCCTCTGACCCTGAAAGAAGCCCTATCTGGGGATGACAAAGCCTTCTACGAAGAAGTCGAAGAAATGGCGGATCAGGCATTCGACGATCAATGTACCGGTGCCAATCCCCGTTATCCTCTGATTCGCGACCTCAAGGAGTTATATGTGTTAGCCTACCGAGGTTGCCGCATCGACGCCGCTCTGTATCATCAAGAATCTCAGGAAGAGGTGTTACAAGGTAATGGCGCTGACTCCGTAACCTCTCTCATCCAGCCGGTGATGGTGGAAAGTAACTCGTAATTTCAATTTAATCTCATCTGGAAAGAGCCCGCGCAGGCGGGCTTTTTTCTTGGGGAGGCGATCGGGATTATAGGCAGATGCCATCCTGTTGAATCGATTTATAAAATGAGGTGGACTGGTAAAGCGGAGTTTGCCAGTCTTGACGACTCCGTACAATGGAGGTGAGGACTTCGCCACAGTCCCATTCCAGATCATATAAGCGATCGCGGACTGCTAAGGAGCGATCGGGGTTAACCTCACCATTCAGCAGAATCAGAAAATCCCAATCCGAGTCTGATGCCGCATCCCCACGCGCCCGGGAACCAAATAAGATGATTTCGGCTTGGGGTTCGACTTCGCGGACTGTTCGTTTGAGGCGATCGAGCAATTCTTTTTGATTTATGAGAGTCTAAGGAATAGGAAATCAGGTTGAGGGATTAACATTGAACATACACTAGCTAAACTCCTGATCGGCAGCATAGCCTCCATCTCGTTCTTAGGGACTTTAAAATGTTATTTCATTGATGACGATTTGAGTTTCCAAGGATGAGAAGGGAATGTTCAGGAGTATTGTTGGTGCTGCCGAACTTGGAAATCAGAAATTTAACAGAACTAATCATACCAGGACCTCTTCAATGATATGTTCGATAATTGTAAATCGATAGCTGACCTTTTGCGATGCCTGAGAAATTGATTTAACAAATGATTCATCAGTTTCCATGCAATTGATAAATTTCTGAAGCAATTTTGTTTTGCGCTGGATTAAGACTTCAATCTGTTCATCCGTGAGATTCCCTAGGCAGGCAGACCAACCTTCAAACAAGGATTTATTAATCGGATATTTTTTGGCGGGATTTTCTGAAGAGAGTTTCCGAAAGGCGCGATCGCCGAAAATCTCAAAGGCAGCAACCATCACTTTTCTAAATTTAGCTTCTATCGCTTTTATCTCTGCATCGTTCATCTTATTGACCGAGGCTAATGTCTCATTAAAAAAATAATCCCTACCTTGTTTGAGGGGATAATCTTTGTAATTCGTTATAGTATAGGCTAAAAACCCCAGTATAAATTCATGGTCATCCCGACGAGCTTTTTTAGATTCGCCCAAATTGATAACTTGTTTAAACTCTGGAAATTCGGCGAGTCTCGCCAAAAGTTTCGTGGCTTTACCCGGATTGAGAGCGTGACGGAGTTCTTGGGGAGATAAAGGTAAACCTCCTGTATTAATTCGTTTGAAAATGTTATATTTAACTTCCGGTGGAGTCCCTTTTTCAATCAAATAGAGGGTCAGCAGGGTTTCCCCTATGCGCCGTTGATAATTCCGGGGTAGTTCATCATAATTTTTACCTTCCATCTCTTTAAGATATTCTAAACCTTTGAGTCTCAGTTGCTTGTCAATAACAAACTCTTTGAGAGCACTGAGTCGTTGTAAGCCATCTACGACTAACCAGTTGTCCTCATTGGTGGCATCCAGATAAAAGGCGGGCAATGGAATCCGAATCAGGATAGACTCAATTAGGCGGCTTTTGGCTGCTTCTTTCCAGATTCCTTCCTTGCGCTGAAAATCCGGGGCTAAGTCTAGTTCATCATGATTAATGCGGGAGAGGACAAGATCGATGGTCATGGGTCTCGTATCAACCCTGATTTTCGTTGGATCAAAGGGTTCGTTTGTGGTTTCTTCTTCCTCGAATTCGATCGCATTCTCGTCGTCAATCTCTAAGTCTGGTTCTACAACGGGTTCGGTTTTATACTTGTCTTGTGCCACACTTACTCCTTTCGGGTATGCCCCCTTGATTACCCTCCTGTTTCGGCTCAGTTTCAGTCCCTAAGCCAATGGGGGCTTGATGATTGTTTCTGATTATACCAGAAAACACTCTCTGTTCAAATCAATTTCCTTGACCCTGATTTCGTTTCAACACCAAGATTCCAGTCAGAAACCCAGTTTCTTGGCGCAGATGTGATGATCTGTTGTTCCTTAAACCGATGCTTTATTGAGGGGGCGATCGCCTGATGCTGAAATTACTCTAAATTTCCCGGAGTGAGTCAAGACCATTCTATTCATAAAAATAATCCCATTCAAATATGGGGACTTGACCCAATTCCTATCTACCCTAGGATGGATTTTTTCTATTATTATTATTATCACTTAAAGCAGAACTTAAGTGAAATTAGGTTTACGCCCATTAAATAAAAGCTTATAAAATATAGAGAGACTGATTTGAATTTCTAAATCCAGCCCTCAAGAGTCCCGATATTTTCATGTTTAAGTAAGAATTGTCGGATTTAAGTTTCCGGACTCAATCTTGAAAAAAGGGCGTTTTCCATCCCCCAATTTTTTGGCTGGGACTCCAGATTTTTTTTTAGCTTTATCAGCCAATTCATTACATAGCAAGGATTTTAGAGGTTTCTAAGGGAAGGAAAATTTAACCGATCGCC
>NZ_JAFLQW010000600.1 GCF_017313335.1 Phormidium pseudopriestleyi FRX01
AGGGCGGGGTGGTGACTCTGGAGGGGTGCCCCTAGGGCGGGGTGGTGACTCTGGAGGGGTGCCCCTAGGGCGGGGTGGTGACTCTGGAGGGGTGGTGAAGGCTGGGTCGGGGTAGGGGTTGGCTCAACACTCGCAACAGTGAGATGCACCCGGAACCGGAACCGCTTCTAGTTTGGGGATTAATTGAATGTCATATTCTTCTTCAAATACGATTTTTTTCTGGTCGAGACTCCAGAGTTCTAACACGCAGGGGTCATCGACTTCGTTGGGATGGAGGATTAAATGCAGTTGTTTGGTGTTGGGGAAATAGCGGCAATCCAACTGAGCGATCGCCCCAACTTGTCGGCGGTCTAGGGCAACAGCCAAGCGCAACAAAGCACTCAATTGACTGACCATCTTGCGATGTTGCTTACTCGACAAATTCCGATAATTATCATGCTTTTTCTTCGGGGCACTTTGGCGGTGATAGCGGGCGAGATTGGCGATGATTTCCACCTCGGTATCCGTATATCCCAGCAATTCTCCATTGCGAATCAGATAGTAGGAGTGTTTGTGATGAGCCGAATGACTGATATGAATGCCGCAGTTATGCAAAATTGCCGCTGACCAGAGTAATTCTCGTTCATTTAGACCCCAGTCATGGAGTAACCCTTGGGTGCGATCGAATAAAGTCAGAACAAATCCGGCAATTCGTTCGGCAGAGTCGAGATTAACCTGGTATTTTTGGGCAATTTTCAGGGTACTGCGTTGACGGATGGAACTCTGGTAGCGCAGACGGTCCTCGATTAACCCGTGAGTGAGCATCCAATCGACAATGACCCCTTCCCGCAGCGATCGCTCGCAGACGGTGAGGGAGTCCATCTTCAACAAAGTCATCGCTTCGAGCAAAATCAAAGCCCCTGGGAGGATAATTTCAGCGCGCTTGTCCGAAATCCCTGGAATGGCTAACCGTTGATGGTAGGAGAGTTTCCGCAAGCGGTGGACAAACTCGGATAAGTCCTTTAATTTGAATTGATATCCAGTCAGGGGAGAGGGTTCGAGTCCCTGTTTTTCTCGGGCGATCGCCACAGCCAGGGTTTCAATGGTTCCCGAGGTCCCCACCAACCGAGGCTGTTCATCGAAGTACAACCGCGCCTGCAACTCCTCCACTGGACGCTCTAACATCCCGCGAATGTATGCTTGCAAAAAGTCAAACTCGCTGTTACTAATGGGATCCGTGGTAATAAATTCGCTCGTCAGACGCACGGCCCCAATTTTCGTACTACTCAGGGAACGGGGTTCATGACCATCCCCTAAAATGAGTTCCGTGGAACCGCCACCAATATCAATAATGATGTGGGGTTCTTCATTAAAATCCATTCCCGAGAGAACACCGAGGTAGATGCGTCGCGCTTCTTCCTGTCCAGAAATTAAACTGACTCGCAGTCCCAATTCGGCTTCGATTTCTTTGAGAAAGTCCCGTCCATTGGGGGCTTCGCGCATGGCTGAGGTGGCAACAGCCACCACTTGTTCTGCATGGAGACTCTCGGCGCGTTGCTGGAAGCGTCGCAGCGCGCTTAGGGTGCGTGCCATGACGGACGGTTTGAGGTTGCCGGTTTTGATGTCGCGATCGCCCAGACGCACGGTTTCTTTTTCCTGGGTGATAATCGTAAAGGCGGGTAAGGTTGGTTCAATTTTGACCACCACCATGTGCAGGGAGTTCGTTCCCATATCGATCGCCGCGAGAATATGTTCTTTCCCCACATCGGGATCCGGAATCCTCACGATGGGAACGGATTTGCTCAAGGTCATTGTTTTTTCCTCCAGGAGATTAAGGCGGCGATCGCGTGACTAAGGCTGGGGTGCAAGCCGGAATCGAACCGGAATTGAGGAATATCTCCGGTCAAAGATGCGAAATTTTGCATTCTTTGTGTTGGATTGGCTTAACTCACCCGGAGGTTGCTGATTAAGGCATTGACAAATTTTCGCTCTGGATGACAAGACTGCATCCAACCGATATCCCGGGGTTAGGGATCGATTCCACTGTTGAACCCAAGATAACGATATCTTATTTAATGAAACCTGTCGCGAATTAATTTAAGTAAATGTAATGTTAACGTCACAACCCAACCCGAGCGAACCGACTTGGCAAGCCGTCATCCGGCTGTTACGCTGGAATAAACCTGCCGGACGCCTGATTTTAATGATTCCGGCGCTGTGGGCCGTATTTTTAGCGGCGGAAGGAACGCCCCCGGTACTTCTGGTTGGGGTGATTATTTTAGGCTCTTTGGCAACCAGTGCAGCGGGTTGCGTGGTCAATGATCTGTGGGATCGGGATATTGATCCCCAAGTGGAACGCACTCGCGATCGCCCATTGGCATCCCGCCAACTGTCTATCAAAATTGGCATTGGGGTGGCAATAGTGGCTTTATCCTGTGCAGGGATTCTAGCACTGTATCTCAATCCCCTCAGTTTTGGCTTATCTGTAGCGGCAGTCCCGGTGATTATTGGCTATCCGCTGGCGAAACGAGTCTTTCCGGTGCCTCAGTTGGTCTTATCTATTGCCTGGGGATTTGCGGTACTGATTAGCTGGAGTGCAGCGGCATCTCACTTAGAGACCGCCACCTGGATTTTATGGGGGGCCACGGTGTTATGGACCTTGGGATTTGATACCGTGTATGCCATGAGCGATCGCGAGGATGATCGCCGTTTGGGGGTGAACTCCAGTGCCTTATTTTTTGGCGATCGGGCGGCAGAAGCTGTCGCAGTCTTCTTTTTGGCGACTGCTGGATTGTTGATTTGGGAGGGGATACGGTTAAATTTAACCTTCCCCTTTTGGGTTGCCGTGGCGATCGCCCTTCTGCTGTGGAGTTGGCAATATCTCCAACTGCGCCAGGAAGACATCCCCAGAACCACTTACGGCCAGATTTTTGGTCAAAATGTTTGGATCGGATTTGTCTTACTCGCTGGCATGATTGCCGGGATTTTAGGCTGAATCTAGTCCTTGAGTAGCGACAATCAGGGACTGGATTCCAACCATTCTCTCTCTACTGGTTCGTTCAGTTCTATCCAAAGGGGGATAATCTTGCACCCAGGATTCAGATACAGTAGAACCATAACAAGCCGCACCCCTTCAGGTGCTCATAAGACAGGCCCTTGGCCTTTTTAATAATTCCCATAAGAGACAATCCCGTCCGAGTCATTCGGACGGGATTGTTGGTATTTGGGCCGTTTGCATCACCCCAATTTCTAAAATTTTTTCCCCTAAGAGAAGAAACTACTGCGGGAGTGCAGGGCTTGAAAAATCATGTTAAAATCGAACCAAAAACCTTGATTCTCCGAAATTAGCCTGAACTTTGAGATAAGGTTCACTCTCGATAATTATCCTGGAATTGCTATGATTTTATCCCGTTGGCTGATTTTATTGCCCACCCTTTTCTCCCTGACCCTGACTCCCTGGAGTGCCACGGCCAATACCGAACCGCAGACGAATAATTGTCCGGCCATGTTGGGACTTCCGACACTCGATCGCATTCAACGTCATCGGATTGCAAATGGTGAAACGGTGGAAAGTATCGCCGCGCAATATGAACTGAAACCGGAAACCCTGATGGGGATGAATCCGCCTCTCCAAGGGGGTTTAGCGCCGGTGGGAACTGAGATTCGGATTCCTCCTGTTGATGGGATAGAGGTCCGAGTTCAACTGGGACAAAGTTGGAACGACTTAGAAGCAATTTATAAGATACCGGCAGCGGCAATTTTTGATAATAATGGCTGTTTAGTCTCTCCTCCTCTAGTTGTGTTTGTTCCCGGGGTAATCTGGTCAAGTACAAATCCAGAAGGGTCCAGAACTGTCACATCTTTTGTAGACCCGACTTTGAATCCAGTTCCCGGTTATCCCCTCCCGGTAGAAGCGGAACCGATTTTAAGATTTGGCTATACTCGGTTAAATTCAGGGAGTGGAGAACCGAAGTTTCATAGTGGGATTGATTACAAGGCGGCGATCGGGACTCCAGTATTAGCGGGGGATAATGGGGTGGTGGTTTTTGCAGGCGATCGCGGTGCTTATGGCAATCTCATCGTGATTAATCATCCCGGCGGCAAACAAACTCGGTACGCCCATTTGAGTGAGATCTCTGTTACTGTGGGTGAACAGGTGCGGCAGTCTCAACAAATCGGCAGGGTGGGTTACTCGGGAAATCCTGACAGCAGTGAACCCCATCTCCATTTTGAAGTTCGCGCCACGTCTGAGGAGGGATGGGTAGCAGAAAATCCCGAAGATTTCATCCGTGCTCAAATTTTAGGACGGTAATTTCTCAAATTCTCTAAGATTTCGTGGGTAATGTAACAGTTAGAAGCCGGGTTTCTTGCCAAAAGTTCGGCAAAGAAAGCCATCAATTAGGAATAGAAACCCGGATTATTTCAGTCTTTCTGGTTATGGCTATTTCATCCTGTAATCATCGCCTAAGATTTAGCGGTTTCTGCTGCCGCTTCTAACGCTTCGGGTTCTTCGGTAATGCCATAGATGGAATGATACATCTTGACATACTCTTTCGCCGATTTATTCCAGCTAAAGTCTTGCTGCATCCCTCGGATTTGGAGTTGTTGCCAATAATCCTTATAACGATAGCCTTCCCAGGCGCGGATCATACAGGTAAATAGGTCTAAGGTTTCATAGCGATCGAAACAGTAACCCGTCCCTTCCTTGGTCATCGGCTCATGGTGAGTGACGGTATCCACCAAACCTCCGGTGCGACGAACGATGGGAACAGAACCATAGCGCATGGCTAATAATTGACTGATTCCACAGGGTTCAAAGCGACTCGGCATCAGGAAGGCATCGCTTCCGCCATAGATGCGACGAGAGAGGGAATCATTGTAGAGTAAATAGGTGGCCATGCGTCCGGGATAGCGGGTTGCCAGTTGCCACATTTGGGTTTCATAGTTGCGATCGCCGGTCCCAAGCAAAATGAACTGGGAATCGGTATAAGCCATAAATCGGTCGAGGATCTGAATCGTCAAATCCAAACCTTTTTGCTCCACCAATCGGGTCACCATCCCAATTAAGAAGGCTTTTTTATTTACCTCCAGTCCCACTTCTTCTTGTAGAGCAATCTTGTTCGCCATCCGCTTGTCGATGGTTTCAGGGGTGAAATTTTGCTCCAGATACTTATCGGTTTCGGGATTATAAGAATCCGTATCAATCCCGTTGACAATTCCGACTAATTTACTGCTAATAAAAGACATTAACCCTTCTAGGGTTTCGCCATAAGCTGGGGTCTGAATTTGCTCGGCATAGGTGGGAGAAACCGTATTAACCAGATTGGCATACTGTACCGCTGCAGCCATTGTATTATGACCTTGCATATACCAGGGGCACCAGGTCATCTGCTCTAACTTCCAGCGCCAAGGTCCTTGATAGGCTAAATTATGAATCGTGAAGGCAGTGGCAATATCAGGGGATTGATTCATCCAGACTGGAATCATTCCGGTATGCCAATCGTGGCAATGGATTAAATCCGGTTTCCAGTGGTTCCAGGCAAATTCCGCTGCACCATTGGAAAACAGGGTGAACCGCCAATCTTCATCTTCCCCGCCATAAATCCGCCGGGGTAGAAACGAGGGATGTCCAAATAAATACAAGGGGACATCGGTTCCGGGTAGGACGCTTTCATAGACGGAGAAATCCTGGAACATGGCATAGCCGGACCAAACTGGGTCTTCGGGAATGTCCATTTTATCCGGGAGAAAGCCGTAGTAGGGAAGAAAGATGCGGACGTCATGTCCCATCTGTCTGAGAATTTTGGGCAAGGATCCGACGACATCTGCCATGCCACCCACTTTAGCAATGGGAGCCGCTTCTGCGGCAACAAATAATATTTTTAACTTCACTCGCGTAGTTCCCTTAAGTTATCCGTACCGCCATCATACCTGTCGAGGGGTATCGTAAATCTGGGACGGGGTAGAGATGTTTGGATGAAAAAGGGGATGGCGAGGGGGTCAATGCTTCAGGGGTGGCTGCTGGGAGATGGCTGCTATCGGCTGGTTTTGAGGGTATCGACGACTTCTTGCAGCAAGGCGATCGCCTGCTGGAGTTTTTTAAATACTTCTTCTGATTTTTGCTCGGATGTTGTCGGGTTCGGGGGTTCCTGCATTGGAGTTTCATCCGGTAATGGCGCAACTGAGGAGAAGATGGGAGATTTCTGCGGTGGCGTTCCGGTGGTGGATTGAGCCCATTGCTCAATATAGGCGAGTAAATCGCGATCGCGGCGTAACCATCCGTCTAAAAATATCTCCTGACTGGGATTAGCTTTAACGCGCTGATGACGATAGGCAATCCGACTATGACAATACCGTTTCGCGGTTTCCAGATTGTTGTATTTCTCCAAAGCGCGTTGGGTATTCGGGCCAAATTTGCCATCAATGCTTAATTCCCCGATCGCTTCTTGTAAAAATTCAATGCTGCCGGGGACATGAAAATTGACGGCAGTATCGAAGTGCACGATACTCAAGGGCAAACACATTACATCGGCTTTGGACAGTTTCCAGTAACGGTGAAAATAAATCTCTTCCAGTTCTGAATCGGTTAGCAAATGGACCGATTGAACCGATAAGCCTTTGTTGCGACAATAGGTATTGTATGTATCTTGGCTAATTCCGCGATTGACGGCACCCGCGAGGTCCTGCGGGTGTCCGGCCCCGCCTTCCCATTTGAGGGTAAACTGTAGCGCAGTGGCAAACGGGTTATTGGTATGAGTCATGAAATTTTGGGTACTCCGATCGCAAGGGTGAAGTAGAGACGCATTCAATGGCAGCGTCTCTACTAAAATTCACTCAGTCAAGGTACTTACCCGTACTATCCCAGTAAAATTTCTCCCTTGCCTGGATTAACTGCGCTGAATTTGAGCAAAGATTTCATTGAGGATTTCTTGTGCACCCATTTGACGCAAGGTTTCGGCGAGTTGGATGCCGAGTTGTTCTGCTTCGGTGGCGGGCCCTGTGACTGTCTCTTTGAGGAGTCGCTTGCCATCGAGACTGGCAACCATGCCGGTTAAGGTGAGGTTGTTGTCTTGGATCTGGGTATTGACGCCGATGGGGACTTGACAACCGCCTTCGAGTCTGCGTAAAAAGGCCCGTTCTGCATAACAGCGTTGAGCGGTTTCCCAATGTTCTAGGACTTTGATCAGTTCTAAGATTTCTGGATCGTTGGTGCGGCATTCGATGCCGAGTGCACCTTGTCCGACGGCGTGGAGGGAGATTTCAGGGGCAATTACTTGATGAATGCGATCGCCCATTCCCAGTCGTTGTAACCCCGCTACGGCTAGGATAATGGCGTCATACTGTCCTTCATCCAGTTTGGCTAATCTCGTGTTTAGGTTTCCCCGAATGTCTTTAAACTCCAAATGGGGATAGTGATGGCGCAATTGAGCGAGTCGTCTCAGGGAAGAGGTGCCAATCACGGTCCCTGGGGGTAGAGTGTCGAGTTGCTTATCTTTGTGTTTTTCATGGACTACCAAAGCATCGGCGGGATTTTCCCGTGCGGTGATGCATCCGAGGATGAGTCCTTCCGGGAGATTGGTGGGTAGGTCCTTGAGGGAATGGACGGCGAGATCGGTTTCTCGCTGCAGCATTCCGACTTCTAATTCTTTGGTGAACAGTCCTTTATCCCCAATTTTGGCAAGGGCGACATCGAGGATGATGTCCCCTTGAGTGCTCATGGTATGAACTTCAAACCGGCGATCGGGAAAATGTTTTTGGAGTTGTTCTTGCACCCAATGGGTTTGCACTAGAGCCAATTGGCTTTTTCTCGATCCAATGTGAACCGTGAGGGGAGGTCCGGAAACAGTAGCGTTCATAATCTTGCGGTTGAGTGGCTTACGCCGAATACGGTACTTCAATATAGACTAGACTACCGCACTACTTGCCTGGAATTGGCGGTGGGGATCGGTGCAATTGCCGGGGGTATGGGGCTACTTGATTCGGTTGTCTGGGGTAATTTGGGTGGGAATGCTCTGGGCGATCGCCTCAAATCGCGGTTCCGCTTTGGTGTTTCTCGATCCTCTGGGGCGATCGCCATCGATCCCCGCTACCGTTCCAAAATTCTCCCCCATCCCCATCGGCTGATTGTTACATTTTATGAACTCCCCCCGCGAGACCCTCTCTCCAGTCTCCCCAATCTTACTCTTCTAGGATGCCGCTACAGTTTGGGGTGCGATCGCCCTCCCTCAGACAAAAAAGAGGGGACTGGAGGCTGTCTCAATCAGCATCTGGGTCAAAAATCTGGACTTGTCAGAACCTCCCCTCAATCTTTCCCCCTCTTCCCCCTTGCGATCGACTCCGTGAAAATACATATATCTTTACAAATCTACAATTAGATAAATTCATCAGACCGGCCTGGTCAGTTAAACTAACTCCAGAGATAGAGGCCAAAACCGAGCTGCCAATGGGAGGGGGGTCAAACAACCTGAAACCTAGAGGAGGACGAGAAAAACCCGTTCCCTCGGTTCTAAAAGACTTTTGACTTGCTGGAGTATTCCGCCTTGTGGCTACAACCTGTGGAATATACGGAGATATATATTTTGGTAGATTTCAAAATACCGCAATAGGCTTTAACATATTTAACTACTGGGGTTGGGGTTCAGGTGCCAGAGGGGAGCCAGTTCTTCCACGGGTCTCAAAATCTTCTAAATTTTGTATCTAAATTTACAGATTTTTATCCCAATTTAGAATTAAGAAAAAACTTTAATGATTCCTCTTTCTAGCGGTGACCACTTTGTTTAGGAATTGTCCAATTAATTGAGATAGAGGTGCTATATAACTCGGTCATTCAGATAGGGTAATTAATTCAACCAGAACCAGAATGTGGGGAGACTGAAATTAATTATAACTTGATTCTTTGATTGATATCCAATTTCACCGATTCGCCCAGACTTGTTCAAAAAATCTATGCTGTTAGGTAGATTATCTTTCCCTAAATCTTAAACTAAACTTAAACTTAATAACGGAAGCAACCACAAAATTTATGAAAAATAATAGAAGTATGAAAAAAATAGCAATTATCGGTCCTAAAGGAGCCGGAAAAACCACATTAGCTCATCACCTCTGCTCAATTGTGAAAGTAGAGGTCATTCATGCCAATGCCATCCTAGGCCAATCGGAAGAGTGTGTGGCAACGGAATCTCAGGGCGAAAACCCCTTGGAGAGCCATCTCCAAAAACCAGCTTGGATTATAGAAGGAGATGGAGACCAGACGAATTCAGATTTTATTTACGGGCGGCGTTTTGCTGCTGCTGATACAATTATCTGGTTAGACTTATCCCAGAATGTTTGTGTGTGGAGACTGTTAAAAAGAGTATTTCAATCTGAGGGTAGATTGAGGAAATTTTTCTTAAGTAATTACCCGAAAAATATCCAGGAGTATGGTTTTTTACAAGGGTTGATCCAGACTTGGAACTATATGAAACAAGAGCGTTCTCTGGTCCGGGAAAAAATTGACCAATGTTGTGGAGATAAACGAGTGTTTATTCTTCGCAGTCCATCAGAGGTCAAAGACTTTTTGGATGTGATTCAGCGAGTCAATGAACTCTCGGTTTCTCCGAGTCAATTCAACGCTTACAAAATTAATAGAGGAGTAACTCAGTTGGTCGCTGCTCCTGCAGTGAGTTAGTGTATCTTGATGAGAAATACGGACTCAATTAACTCAACCCAATTTAAGAATCAGCTTCAATTTCTGAACTTCAAAACCCTGAAAAACTCAGGGTTTTGGAATCCTAAAACAGGCCGGTTAGATGAATATAAATAGGGCTTGTCCCGATGTCTGGATGAACAGGGATTTAATGATGAAGGCGATCGCACCGCCTAAAGTTTAGGGTAATTCTGCCCTTATTTTAAAACAGCTAATTTCCCGGATAATATTCAATTAATTTTAGATCGGTTTCTGCGATCGCCCCATTATGTTGATATTGATATCGAGTAATACCAATGCCGGGGACAAAATAAATATTCATTATATCCGGTGCAGTTCGGAAAGTTAAATGATACTGAGTATGACTCTCTCTGGATGAAATTCCCTGGACCTCTAACCCTACTTGCTCCGATGTCTCAACGTTCCATCGATATCCCCCATCTAGGCGCGTGATTTGCTCTGAGGGACCAAACGCTTTCCCCGGAATTAAAGGCAGATCTAGCAAGAGTTCTAAGTCTTCCAATAGGTTCACCAAAACATCCGCCTCATCGGTTAACCGTTGTAAGACCAGTCTGGCTCTTTCATCACTGACTAAATAAAACTTTCCCGGGGACACTTCAATAATCAGATGGTCTCCCCGTTCTTTGCCTTCACTATACCAGGCTACATCAGCGGGATATCCTTTTAAAATTGCAATTTTCAAAGGTCCGCGTTCAAAGGTATCTATCACTTCCATTTTCCAGGTGATCGGGGTTTGCTTGACTTGACCTGAATTT
Organism: Phormidium pseudopriestleyi FRX01; assembly: GCF_017313335.1. Taxonomy (GTDB): domain Bacteria; phylum Cyanobacteriota; class Cyanobacteriia; order Cyanobacteriales; family Laspinemataceae; genus Laspinema; species Laspinema pseudopriestleyi. The sequence continues at coordinate 10,441 of NZ_JAFLQW010000600.1, forward strand.
GTAGGCATCCACTGAGTCATTCCTTCATAAATCCAGTAGCTTCCTGGAACGAGGGGAAAATCTACGCTTGCTGTTTTTGTAGTGACAGCGATAGGGGAGATCGAGTCTTTTTGGATTTGGATAACCTCGCGAACTCCCAAGAAAAAGAGGGTGAATATTGCTAAAAAAAACAGCCACTTAGGTTTCATGAAATGCCCGTCTATAATAATGCAGGTAAATAACGAGAACGAGAAAAAAGATTTCGCCCCAGGGTTTGTTAAAAGAGTACCGATTGAGGCAATCTAAATCGGGATTATTTGCTCGATCCCGTTGTCCGTGAATTTAGCCTTGATGGGGAGATCTGCGAAGGGAGATAGAGTCTACTTCAGTGCGCGATCGCCGGACTTTCTAAGCTGATTTCCCTGATGAGGGACTCTTTCAGAAGTGCTGACTGGGATCTCGACCGATCCGATCGCCCTGGAATCTCCCATTAGAGGAACGCTGGGATTGCCTTGGCAAAAGATCATGGCCTAGGTTTGTTCATGGGATCCCAGACCTACCCAGTGGCGATCGCCTTGCAACTGCGGAATGAACTGGGGATGGATGTCACTTCTCCCCGGCGATCAACAAGAGGCGATCGCCCCTTGGATCGTGGCAAATATTACCACAGGAACCGATCCAGGTCTGCTGCATCACCGCATTGTCTAAAGCAACGTTCACCCTGGCCTTTTTAAGAGTACCACTGGGTCGCTAAAATTTAGGTCACGGATTCCCCATGAAAATTTCCGGGGATATTTTGTGGCAGATCCGCCCCATTTAGCCAATGTCTATGAGACGCTGGTTGCAACCCCCGTCTTGGGTCTGTCCTCAAGGCGATCGACACGACTTCATCATATATAGCAACCCTAAATCATTCTGACAGAGATAAAGCGCGTTTTCTAGCTCGTACTCCTAGTAGTCGGTTTGAGCAAATTAAAGCCCAATCTCTCATTTTTTCCTAGGGTTTAGTCACTAAGATGCTAAAATATTGAAGGGAATCACTGTTTAAATCTTGGAGAATTATGAGATTGATTGCAAAGTCTTGATAATTCAGCCAAGTAACCGCTTTTGAAAGAGTTGACTCACCTGATCCCCTATCTGAATCGGTCTGTTGTTCAGGATTCATCAGTCCAAAAGAGAGAGCCAGCCAACCCCAAAGTCTGGCTCAGAAGACATTGAATTGGATGCTGATCCGTGGAATAAAAAATTAGAAAGATAACTAATCAGGAAGTAACGGGCAAAGTTTTAATTGACTAGAGACTATCAGAAAGTCTGAAAAATCAGCTAGGGCAAAAGCGTTAATTCAGTCCCCTTCTCTCTCGGCCTCCAGACACTTTCCTAATACCGAATTCATTTGTTCAACCGCCTCTTGAATGCGATGCAAATGTTGAATGCAGGTCGTGATTTCCCAGGTATTGCCAAAACAGGCTAATAAATAGGTAGACTGGTGAACGATCTCTAAGGGGGCCAGAAACTCGTTGCCAACCGTCTGGATCAGACGTGCTTTCAAATCGTACAGCGGCTTGGGTTCTGGGGATTGGCCGGAGTAAGGCGAAGTTGACATAGGGATTTCCCAATCATTAATATAGCTAATATCCCCTAAAAGTTTTCCTGATGCAGCGATCGCAGACGAGGGGTCCGGTGAGTCCGTCTGGGTTGACAGTGTGACTGAACTCTACAGAATTCAGTGAGGACGATCACATTGCCACCCCGAAAATCCCCGGGATTGACCCGTTGGCAACTCCCCAAACCCTTTACAATAATCAAGTGACCTCTGGGGTCAAAATGTTGATTCCAGCGTTGATTCCACGGGTTTTTCCCAGGGCGAAATTCCTGTGTTTCTGTAGCCATTAAGGTATCGACCATGAACCGAAAATTTATCCTTCCTGCCGTCTTATTCAGTACCCTGTGCTTGACGAGTATTGCCACTGCTGAAAATGTTCAACATACTCAACAACTGCTTTCGACCAAGCAATGTACCCAGTGTGACCTCAGCGGTGCGGGTTTGGTGATGGCAAATCTGGCGAATGCTCAACTGAGTGGGGCAAATTTGGTCCGGGCTAATCTGAGTCGTGCTCAACTGACAGGGGCGGACCTCAGTGGTGCGGACCTCAAAGGTGCATCTTTGTTTGGCGCGAACCTGATGGGGGTGAATCTCCAGGGTGCGGATCTGCGGGGTGCAGATTTGCGAGAGGCGTATCTTGTGGATGTGGATTTAACCGGGGCACAGTTGGATGGGGCAAATCTCCAAGGGGCGATCGGGGCTCCGAGGACCGCCTTAGCAGTAGAGGATGTTTATAACTGGGGCGTTGCTGAAGCCCAGCGCAACAATCACCAGAAGGCGATCGCCTATTTCAATCAGGCATTAGTCCTGGATCCGGAATTTGCCCCGGCCTATCTCGCACGGAGTATCGTTCGTGCGGATACCGGAGATTTCTCCGGTGCTCAGGGCGATGCCGAATATGCGAAACAATTGTTTGCTATTCAAAACAATACTCAGGCTTTTGAAGCCACAGAGGTCCTGATTGCTCAAATTGAAGCGGCGCAAAATCCAGAAGAAGCCGAGGGAGGCGGGGGCGGTTTTATGCGTTTTGTCGGTTCGATGGGGGTACTGTTGCTGCGATTAATGTTGTAAACCTTTTGTATGATAGTGAGCTTTTGGAGTTGACCGGCTTAGGGGTAAATCAATTGAATCTCCCGCAGACTGGGCGATCCCCGGCTTGGAAGTGCCAATTTTGGGTGGATTTACGCAGGGAGTGCGATCGCGATCGCATTCCCATTTGCTCAAATCTCACCAATGCTTTGCGATCTGAATCACTTACTGGCTCTGGTTAATCAGCGATTCTACTAATAGAGGAATTGAATCGGCCATTGACAAGGAAGGTGCGCGAATGATTTGGGAAAAACTATTTTTATCAGCGATAATTACCTTAATACTCAGTGTTTTTGCTAGTGGTTCTGACCAATTTACCCCGCAACGACACTCGCAGCAATCGGATCAGGGATACCGATCGCCCCTGGTGATGCTCATTAAATAACTCAGCCATCGAGTTGATTGCATCTACTCTCGTGCATCTACGTTTTACAATTTTTTATTCTAGAAACCCCATAACCCTTTCCCATCAATCATCACGCCTTCTCCCACCCCGATTTCCGCTACATCCTGGGGGTGTCGGTAGACAGGGCGGATCAATAAAACCGGCGAAGGTTAAACCCCTCGCCGGTTGTCGATTGTTCCTTATTCAGCACAGAGGGGAAGCGGAGGAACTTTGGCGGCGATCGGCATTCGCCAACCTGTTCCAAAGGCGCGATCGGTGACTTTCAATCCCGGGGGGGCTTGTCGTCGCTTAAATTCAGCCCCATTTAATAACTTCACCACCCGTTGCACTAAGGCAGGTTCATATCCAGCAGCGACAATTTGAGGAATCGATTCATGGTTGTGAATCAGGCGATCGAGAATATCATCGAGAATGTCATAAGGCGGCAGGGAATCTTGGTCAATTTGTCCCGGTTTAAGTTCAGCACTTGGGGGTTTACTCAAGACACTTTCAGGAATAATAATTTTCCCCGGTTCTCGGGAATTGAGCCATTGACAAATGGCATAAACTTGAGTTTTTGGAACATCAGAAATAGCGGCTAATCCGCCATTCATATCGCCATACAAAGTACAATATCCCACGGCCATTTCTGATTTATTCCCGGTGGAAATCAGCAGATATCCAAATTTATTGGAGATTGCCATTAATAAATTACCGCGAATCCGCGCTTGCAGGTTTTCTTCGGTGACATCCCGGGGTGAGTCGGCAAACAAATCCTCTAGGATCCTGTCATAACCTTCCATTAACTCCTCAATGGGAAGGGAATAGGTTTTCATGCCGAGGTTTTGGGCGAGTTCAAGTGCATCAATCACCGATTGTTGGGAGGTATGGGGGGAAGACATGAGGACGCCGAGAACATTGGAGGGTCCGATCGCCTCACTGGCGATCGCGGCAACTAGGGACGAATCAATCCCGCCACTTAACCCAATCACCACTTTAGAAAATCCACATTTGCGGGTATAGTCTCGTACTCCCAACACCAAGGCGGACCAAATTTCTTCCGCTTGAATCAGGGGTTTTGCGGGGGGTGGGGTGACAGGTTGGGAGGCGATCGCGAGGGAAAGCGGACGTAAATCTCGGATTTTTTCATCTAACTCCACCGCTAGTAAATCCGCTTGAAATCCCGCAGCGAGGGCCACCCGTTCTCCCACTCGGTTAAACGCAACGCTATATCCATCAAAAATCAAGTCATCATTGCCTCCAACTTGGTTGGCATAGATAATCGGTTTGCGATAACGCATAGCGACATGACTAAGCATCGCTTCTCGGAGTTTTTGTTTTCCCACACTGTAGGGAGAGGCGGATAAATTAATAATGACATCGGCCCCTTCTTCGACTAAATTGGCAATGGGATTACTGGGATATTGGCGTTTTCCCCAAAATTCTTCATCATTCCATAAGTCTTCGCAAATCGTGACGCCGATGCGGATGGGGGGAGAAACCTCGGGGTCAGAGGGAATGCCGAATTCGCCTAAATTAAAATAATTACTCACATAGGAGGGTTCAAAATAGCGATTTTCATCAAACACATCGTAAGTCGGCAACAGACGTTTGTGGAAATATTGATGAATTTTGCCATTGAAGAGTAAGGCGATACTATTATATAAAGATTTGCCTCCGGTGGTAGGGGCGAGGGTATGGGTTTCTACGGTTCCTACTAAGACGGCGATCGCCGGAGGTAATTCCTGGGCCAGTTGTTGTAATTGGGTGGACATTGCCTCGATAAAACTGGGACGCAAGAGCAAATCCCGAGGCGGATAACCGCACAAAGAGAGTTCAGGAGTCAGCATCAGGTCAATTCCTTGGGCGGCAGCTTGGGTGGCAGCTTGCCGAATCTGTTGGGAATTGCCTTGGAGATCTCCAATGGTGGGATTGAGTTGGGCGATCGCAATTTTCATGATATTGAGTGACCAATGGGGGGATAAACGGGTAAAAATTTGAGTTAAAACTATCCCTAAATAAACACTAAGGGTTTATCTTTCAAAGGAGCAAATGCCTCAGCATCAAAGCGGTAAAGGGCTGCTGGCCGTCCTGCGCCGCGAGACACTTTCATTTTTGTATCGGATAAAAAGCCCAGTTTGAGAATTTTGGCCCGAAAATTAGAATAATCGGAGAAATTTTCCCCTAAAACTGTGGCATAGAGTTGATACAGTTCACTGAGGGTAAATAATTCCGGCAGCACATCAAAGGCGATCGGGCTGTACTCCAGTTTGTTTCGCAGGCGGCGATGACCATATTCAACCATGCGATTGTGATCAAAAGCCAGATGCGGCACTTCATCCAGGGGATACCAGGCAATCCCCCGGACTCCAGTTCCCATGAGTTGGGCTTCTTCAAACCGGACTAAGGCAAAATAGCTCACGGACAGATAACGCAAGGGTTGTGAGTCGGAAAGTTCGCGGGGGTCGCGTCCGGGTCCGGCAAAGGTGTACAGTTGTTCTAGGTAGAGATTCTGGACTTGGATTTTTTCGGATAAAATGCGATAGGCTGCATCTTCCAGGGATTCACCCGGACGAACTAAAGTACCGGGTAAACTCCATTGTCCAAGAAAGGGTTCACTTTCGCGCATGACCAAGAGAACCAGCAAGCGATTTTGTGCGGGATCGACGGAGAAGATTGCATTATCGACTCCCACTTTAAAGTTGAGTGGAAGGCCCAAAGACGCTGCCATTGGTTTAGCTCACATCCTGATAGGCGTATAAGTTTTCCCGCTGGATATAACGGGCAACTGGGGGGGTGAGAACTTGTGAGGTTTGGGTTTGACGATAGGCAGTGGAGGAAACATCGGGAAGATGCAAGTCGGCGATCGCCACGGATGCTCCCATCTGCCGGAGTTGGTCTAGTTCTGGTTCGTGGATGGGGTTTCCGGGTCGTGGGACAACCAACAGATTGACTTGAGAGAGCAACTCTTCCACCTGATACCACCGAGGCAATTGGGGGATTAAGTCTGACCCAATTACCAGATACAGTTCAGCCTCGGGCCATTTTTGGCGGGCAATTCGCACCGTTTCTAAGGTCCGGGGTTGGCTGAGTTCAGCATCAAAGTAGAGATTATCCCGGTGGTTGTCCGGGTCTGCCATCAGCAACTGTAACATCTGCGATCGATGGCACAGGGGGGTTTGATGAGACTTAAACGGGTTGTCTGACGCCCAAACTGCTACAGCATCAAACTCTTGAGACAGCCAACTGACAATCTCTTCATGAGCTTTGGTCGGGGGGTCGGCACTGGTACCAAAAAGTGCAAGGGTGATCATTGTTAGATCAGGGGGTGAGAATGACAAAATCTATCAATGCTAGAGTGCTGAGTTGGAAAGTCACCCGGGTGGATGAATCAATTCCTCACCACTCACGGAGGAAAACAGAAATTGAGGGTCAAGGCAAAACTGGCTGATGGTGCACCCGGCCTGTTTAAAATAGTCTGAGGTAGAAAAACTGACTCACATTTTATAATTTTCTAAGGTTTCTGTGGTCAGGGTTTGTAAGGGAGTTGAAATCTCTACCGATGCGCTACTGGGTTGATTGATCCGGCGAATTTCTGGGGGAAGAGACTCGACGGAATGCCTGGTTCTTTCGGCGATCGCCTCCAACATTTCCGGGGGATGAACCCGCTGTCCCTCTTTGAACAGAAGCTGCATCATCGGCACTTCACCGGATTGAAGTTGCTCACTGACCAATCCCAGGCGATCGCCCACAATCTGTCCATCCTGATAGCGTCGGAAAATCTGCTTTCGTCCGGGATAGCTGACTTTGCCGCTAGAA
>NZ_JAFLQW010000493.1 GCF_017313335.1 Phormidium pseudopriestleyi FRX01
GGAAAATACGATAGGGCGCTACATTAACGACCCTCATCATGGTTGGACTACAGTGTAGGCGGTTAAAACCGCTCGTGTGGGCTTTCCACATAGCATCTTTAGAGCGCGAGGCTACCAGCCCTACCGTGTTTCTCTTGTGTGGCAACTCACAGAAACCTGGGATACCTGTTGACACACCCTTAGTAGATTGAGATTGAGAATTAAAGGCGGGATAGATTGTTTCCCACCTTGATCGTAACTCAAACTATCCCCGATGGAGGGATTTGGGTTCAAACGCTGGATTGAGAAGGCTCTGAGGTGGTTTCCTTTTAAGGAAAAGAAAAGATTGGTCTTGAAAAGTTTACGTTTCTTTATATTTCAGAAAAATTACGGAGTCGCCCGCGCGAGTTTTTTGGTCTTAACTTTACAGAAAAAATATAATAGCAACATCAAAACTTTACAAAAAAGGGGGGGACTGGGCCTCTGTGAATTGCCCTAGCTGTAGTTTAATGTCCGTTTATCTGCATCAAACCAGTGATTTAGAGTCTTTACGATTTTTTTTAATCCGGGTAAAATAAGAAATAAAAAAGGGATTGTTTAGGAATTTTCTTGAGAACTATCTTGGGGTTAAATCGGCTCACCTTAAATAAAAAAGAGGATGGCTATATAGCGACACTAAATCATGGTGACAATGGCTCGGACGCCTAATAGTCTTGTTCGCACATCTTTCGCCTGGGTTCAGGCGATCGCATCTGGCTCGCTTTCTCTATAAGCAAACGAAGCAAACGGCACGCAAGACTGGCGATATAAACAATTCCCACCTATGCTGTGGAAATTTTGTCAAACCTTTTGTCAGTTAGATTTCGCATGAGACTCTCCAGTCAATAGAACTGACGTAAATTTTGATTGAGTTTTAGCCCTAAATATAGCGATTCTTGCAGGAATTGGACCCTTCTGCTGATGGAGTGGGAGCATCTTGCTCCCTATTGCTGCGGTAAGGGAGTAAGATGCTCCTACTTCTGAATTCTCTTGTCAGACTGCTGCAAGAGGGGCTATATCAGAGGAATTTGGGAGGAGTTGATTTGGGTCAAGACTGTGATTAGAAGGTGACAGGATGGGATACAAGAGAACGAATGAGGAATCATGCTGATAGATACTAAAAAAAAGTGGGTCTCTATCAAGAGGCCAACTGGGAGGGGGATGCGATCGCCCATCTGAATCAACAGGGAGAGGGTGGGATTAGGATAGGGGAGATTCGGGAGATGGGGGAGATTCGAGGGATGGGGGAGATGGGGGAGATGGGGGAGATGGGGGAGATGGGGGAGATGAAAGGGATGGGGGAGATGAAGGGGAGTGGTTTTCCTCTTTGACTCTGCGGATGGGGAGATTAGCAATTAAGGCTGTGGCACGCTGGTTGTTTTCCAGGGAAATATCTAACCCTTCGAGGTCGAGTTCGACGTAGCGAGAGACCACTTGGAGTATTTCTTTCCGCATCGCCTCGACGGTATCCGGGTCGAGGTCAGCGCGATCGTGAGCCAGCACCAGTTTCAGGCGACGCTTGACCTCCTCACGACTATTTTCGTCGCCAGTTCGAGGGAAAAGTCTTTCGATAAGTTCGCTAATCATGGTGCTTGGGGTGTGGTAGAGCCTTACATTATCTTACCCGAAAATACGTTTCCGCAGACGACTAAAAAAGTTCTCTTGAGGAACGCGCATATCCAGAAAATCAACCTTTTCACCTTCTAAGCGGCGAGCAATGTTGTCAAAGGCAACTCCAGCTACGGAGGGCTGATCAGCTAATACTAACGGTTCGCCGCGATTGGTGGACACAATCACTCGTTCATCGTCGGGAATGACACCGAGGAGGGTCACGGCGAGAATTTCCTGAACGTCCTCGACGGACATCATATCATTAGCTTCGACCATTGCGGGTTTGATGCGGTTGACAATCAGGTTAATTTTCTTGACTCCATTGGCTTCGAGCAAGCCTACAACCCGGTCGGCATCTCGAACGGCGGCGATTTCGGGGGTGGTGACGATGATGGCTTCGGTGGCGGCGGCGATCGCATTTTGAAAGCCCATCTCAATCCCAGCCGGAGAGTCGATGACAATGTAGTCATACTTACCGACTAATTGACCGATAATTTGCTTCATCTGATCGGAGGTGACCACATCTTTCATGCGGTTTTGGGCTGCCGGTAACAATGATAGGTTTGGCTGCCGCTTATCTTTGACTAATGCCTGCTCTAACCGACATTGACCGGAGAGGACTTCGACGGCAGTGTAGACGATCCGGTTTTCCAATCCCAGAAGCAAGTCTAAATTTCGCAGACCGAAATCGGCATCCACGACAGCAACGTTGCGGCCCCGTTTTGCTAGAGCCATACCTAGATTCGCTGTGGTGGTGGTTTTGCCCACTCCGCCTTTACCCGATGTGATGACTATAATGCGACTCATGTAATGACGACGACTCTACAAGTAACTGCTAGTGGATCGGTTGGTGTGTCTGACTCTCCCGGATCTAAAGAAGAGAGGCAAAGCGACGGACCTGATGAAGGCTTTGACGATCTAATGAGCCGATTTAATTTAGCACGATCGCGCAACCCTTGGTTGAGTGGAATGCGATCGCTTTAGGATTTTAGTTCCAACTGGGCTTTAGAAAAATCAGCGGCTTTGGCAATTCGGATCCCTTCGGGCGAGACGTAGGCGACTTCGGGATAAAACTCTGGCAGGGGTTCGGGCGATCGCGCTACCCAGTCGGCGATCCGAATTTGGGTGGGTTCCATTTGTAATGCCATGACGATAGATTTCTCGTTGCCATTGGCACCGGCTTGAGCGAGTCCGCGCAGGCGTCCCCAAACGAGAATATCTCCATCGGCAATGATGGATCCGCCGGGATTGACATCGCCGACGAGGACGACGTTACCCGGATGACGAATTTCGACGCCCGATCGCAAGGTGGTTTCGAGATACAGGGGGTCGGCGAGGGCTTTTGCGGTGGCGACGGGGTTGGGATTAAAGGGGGTAACGGTGGTGCGTTGTTCGACGGAGTATCCGGCGGTGACTGCGGCAACGGCGGTTTGACGGCGAGAGGTTTCGATGCGTTCTAGTTTCAGTTTGGATTCGGCTAGTGCTTCGGCGATCGCCTGTAGTTGTCTGCCATCTAATAAGCGGTCCTGGGCGATTAACTGTACGGAGGTGTCTGGTTGCCAAAAGCGATCGCCTGCATTCAGCCGATGCCGAATCTGTTGCAAAATTTCGGTCCAAGTCGCATGGGTTGTGGTATTGGCGTCGGCACTGCTATTTTCGTTGGGCAATAGGAGTAAAAGGGTGCCGTCTTCTTTGGTTTTAAACCGAACTTGTGCATTGGGGGCGATCGCCTTGAACCCAGAAATCGCTTCGGGTTCAGTTTCGTTCGGTTCTACCTGTTCGGAAACGGTGGACTCGGCAGGGATATCTGTGGACTCGGCAGGTTCAGACAGGGTGGACTTGTCCGAGTTGGCGGAAAGATCCCCCGGTTCGGAAACGGTTGATTCGGTTGATTCGATAGAAGAGAGTGACGTATCAGAACTCATGCCAAATATTGCCTATTGCCATCCCGTTGATGGGATTGTACTTTCGATCCGCATGGATTTTAACATATTTGACGGGACTTGAGCGGCCTGGGATTGTTGGGTTGGGTTTGGGTTGTGGGGTGGCTTCCCCTTGGGGCGATCGCCACTGATTGGGGTCACCATCAGGAATGGGTCCTCTGGCAGCCCCTGGGGTGCAAGTGCTAAATCAATCCAGCAGACTGCATGATCTGTACCAAGGAATCAAGATTGACCACAATATCTTCATAGAGGGGATGATTGTAATATCGTCTCGGGATTGATAGGGGAGTTTTATAGTCGTCCAAGCTTTCTCCGATTAAATAAGAATAGTCTAACCCGATAATATTGCTAACGACCCAGTAGTTCACTGACACCATATCTGGGGAGAAAATTTCTATCAGTTGAGTTTCTGGATTGCAAAAGAGCGTATTGGTTAATCCGGCACCATGAGGGGCGATAATGGCTTTAGCATTGGCAAATAAGGCGACTTGTTCGAGAAAGGAGAGGGATTCTAGGACAATGGGAACGAAACCGTAGGGAGATAACCGGGCGATCGTCTCGTCTTCATTAAGGATGCGGCGATAACTGGCATGGCGACGACTGATATAGATGCGATCGGGGGTTTGCAGTCCCTGGGCTGTGGCTTTATCTAAAAAGGATTCTCGCAGAAACTGACAAGTCCAGGGAGACATTAATCCTACGTCTCCGGGTAAGGACGGAACGACTAAGTTTGGGGTTTTGATATGCGGATTTTGAGAATTTACGATAATTTTGTGAGTCGGTATTCCCAGCAAATTCAAGGTTTCTTGCTGGAAGGGTAAATGACAGCTATTGACCACAAAAAAATTAATTTCTTCTAATTTAATTTCTGCCAACTTTAATAATTTTAACCGGGGCAATAAATCCGCCATCCAATGATAGTACGTGTTGCCTCCTCGGACTGATAAAAACGCCGTCGTTCCCGCTAAGGGAGTGGCTGGGGGTAATTTTTCGGAAATGGCCAGGGTTGAGACGCTGCCTTGACAGAGTTCGTCTATGAAACGACCATCGGAGGCGATCGCAGCAGTGGAGTAGGAATCCCCCCAAGCGCGTCCGGAAGGAATCCAGGTGACAAACGTTTCAGGATTGTGATAAACCTCCCACTTAAAATAAGAATGAAAGCTGCTATTATACGTCTTGGGTGGAAAGAGTTTAACTGAGCTTTTTAGATTAATTTCTCTAAATTTACCACTTCGGTAAGTGGTAAATTTAGAGGAAATAGCCGCATCAGAAATAGAGGGGATAAAGTCTGTCAGTAGCGAGTTGGGAATGAGATGAATCGCACAAGAAAAAGCCTCTTCCATGCGATTTTTACGAATTAAGGCTTGGTATAAATTCAGATAGACGGATTCAAAATAGGGTTGAATCCGCAAAGTTTCGAGATAGGCAATAATTGCCTCATCCAGCCGTTTTTGTTCTAGGAAGACATTGCCTAAGTTAAAATAGGCAGAATGTAAATTGGACTCCAAGGCTAGGGCTTTTTGGTATAAGGCGATCGCTTTGCTTGACTCCCCTTTTTTTCGCCACATTACCCCCAAGTTTAAGTAAGATTTTGTATGATTGGGGTTAATTTTTAAGGCTTGATTATAGCATACAATTGCCTCATCAATCTGGTTCTGTTCAGCGAATTCACTGCCTAAATCTAATAAAAAATCCGCACTGATTAAATCCGGTTGTAGTTCTAGGGCTTTCAGGTAGCATCGCAGAGAGGGTGACAGCTTGCCTTGCGATCGCCAAATATCTCCTAACCCTTGGTAACTGAGGGCAAAATCCGGCTGGAGTTTGATAATTTCCTGACAAAGTGACGTTGCCTGATGGGAATTCCCTTGCTGGAGATGCGTCTGAACTTGTTGATAGAGAGATGCAGCTTGTTGTCCTGATTGAGTGATAGAAATTGCCTGAATTCGATTCATAGGGATGAAAAATTAGCAAAAGCGAAAAAATTCATAGTATTAACCGCCGGGAATTTTAACCCCCGGCAGGGATGAGTCTGGGAACTCCAATCGTTAGCTTCCCTCTAAAAAGAGTGAGTGAGTCGCTGGTAAACCGTTACTAATCCATCAGCATCGCCCACATTACCCGGAAATAAAACTACGGGTAAATTTGGAAATAAAGGATGATTTTCTGGAGTCTGAACCATCGAACAACCGGCAATAATTTGACCGAGGAGACGGGCGCTGGTTAAGGCTAATCCGGTACTTAAAACATCATTGGAGGTAATCCCACCTTTGCTAATTAAAAAGCCGATATCTTTAGGCAATCCGCGCACGACATCCATTAACAAAGCAGAAACGGCTACGCCAAATTCTAACCGGGTTTGAACATTGGGAAAGGCGAGTTCTTGGCGACTGGTATAAACTACGGGAGTGTTTCCCGCCTGGTGCGCTTGCTGGACTTGTTCCAGAATGGTTTGTAATAATTTTTCCCGTTGTGGGGGTGAGTCTTCGAGTAAATGAGAGACATCAATTTCAATGCCGGTGACGGAGGTTTCTAAGAGTAACCGTTCTAATTGTTGGGTGGTTTTTTTGACGTGAGAACCAACAATAATTGCCCCGGGTTTGGCTTGTCGCACAAATTGACCCATGTCGGTAGATGAAACGGGTTGTGGTCCTAGATTTGCTAGGGAAGTCAGAAGACTGGCTGCACTCCGAAATAGGAAGCGTTTACCTTGACTCGCGGCGGCGATCGCCTCCGAAGCAAAGGTGTCCAAATCCGCTTGAATTTCTGCATCCACGGCACAACAACGGTTACCCGATAACTGCATTAACCGTTCTGGAAGGGAAGGATTTGTGCGAGTTTCAGATGAACGCAAATCAGGGAGTAAAAAGCAGTCCACTTCGGCAGCAGGAATTCGTCCCTTGGTTTTTTCTTCCACATAATCGGGAAGATAACTATATTGATAGCCGAAGACCGAATCTTTAGCAAATTCGGTTTCATGAACCGGAGTTTCTACGCCATCAATGATTAGATAATGGGTACTATTTTTGGTGATGCGTCCCCCTTCAAAGAAGGCGGGGACGAGGAAATGTGCATCAAAGGGACCGAGTTCTTCGGCGATCGCATCGGTTTCGATGGGATAATGTCCGCGTAGGGTGGAGTCGGAACGACTGACAACCAGGAAATCTGAGATATTTTCTGCCGCGAGTGCTTGTTTGAGGTTCTGGCAGACAAGGCGAGTGGTGGCATCGGCTTGATCTGGGGTCAGCGATCGAGTATTAGTGAGAACAAAGAAGATGGGGACTTCCTCGCGCAACCCCAGGCGCAAGGTTTCTACATCCCACTGAGTCAGCAACAGGCAACTGTGGACGGTTTGGGAACCCGTGGGATCGTCATCGAGAACGATAATTTTCGGTTGAGTGTTCATGGTTAATTTTGACGCGATTGTTCCCATTTTCTCATCTTCTGGGAACTGGCGATCGCGATTCAACCCTATCAGGATGCAATTTTTGCAGTAGAATCAACCCTTCGGTGCTATTATTCTGTCTTTGTAGGGGGAATCTGCTGACTAGATTATGGAGATTGGTTGTCCTGTCAATCTCTGGTAAACTCTTCTATTCCTAGTCACTCATCGTAAAAAAGCTGTAACAATACTATATTGTCACAGCTTACCTTTTCCCTCGTTGCTTCAGCAGGAACAAAACCGATCTTTGCTGCTGAATTTGGGGATGCCAGTCTATGTTATTCTCTTTTGAACCGTACCACGTCTAAAGCCGGGGGATTCCTGCCTACCCCAAAGGGCGACAGCGGGACATTCAAGTATCCCTCTAGACCATCAAAACAACTATCCCTAAAAGAAAAGAGATGATGCAATTTGGCTTACTTCTTTA
>NZ_JAFLQW010000537.1 GCF_017313335.1 Phormidium pseudopriestleyi FRX01
AACGACTGAAGTCGTTACTACGAACTTATGAAAATTCAGATTGAAACTTTTACTGTTCATAAACGGTTTGCCCTGACGATTAGTCGGGGAACAACGGCTCAAAGTACGAATGTTTTAGTCAAAGTGGAAGCTGAAGAGATAACGGGATGGGGGGAAGCATCGCCGTTTTCTGCTGGGGGTACGCCTCAAACAACCCCGGAAATTGTGGCCGCATTACAGAATGTTGCCCCGCAACTGGAGAGGTTTTGTCCCCTCGATCGCCAGGAAATAGAAGCATTTTTGATGACTCTCACAAACGAGGCTCAATTCCCATCGGCGGCCCAAGCGGGTTTAGATACGGCGTTACAGGATTGGTTGGGGAAGAAAGTTGGACTCCCGTTATGGCAATTGTGGGGACTCGATCGCCATCGGATTGTCCCCACCTCCCTCACTATTGGCATCAGTAGTCCAGAGGCGGCCCGAACCCGGGTCCGGCATTGGTTTAATTTAGACTCAGATAGTCCCGAAACTGCGGCAGTTCCCTCAACCCAAGGTTGTGCGATTAAGGTGAAATTGGGCAGTCCTGCTGGAATTGCTGCCGATCGCGCCATGTTCTTGGCGGTCCAAGAGGAAGCCCCACCGGATTCAGCGTTTAGCATTGATGCCAATGGCGGATGGACCCTAGAGGATGCAGTCGCCATGAGTCACTGGTTGAGCTCTCGGGGGGTGAAATATTTAGAACAACCCCTCCCTGTGGCAGCACAAGAGGAATTACGTCACCTCTATCGGGAATCTCCTTTACCGATTTTCGTGGATGAAAGCTGCTTTACCCGGGCCGATATTATCCCCTTGGCCGATCGCGTTCATGGAATTAATATTAAACTAATGAAATGTGGGGGATTAACAGAAGCGATGCGGATGATTCACACCGCCAATGCCTGCGGATTGCAGGTGATGTTCGGGTGTTATTCCGATAGTGTGGTGGCGAATACTGCCCTGTCTCACCTCTCACCATTAGCGGATTATCTCGATTTAGATAGTCATCTGAATTTAATTGACGATCCGTTTACCGGGGCGATCGTCCAGGAAGGACGATTGCTGCCCAATAATCTACCGGGTTTAGGAGTACAACGTCGTGCGTATAACAGCTAATCATCGCGTCGCCATTCTGCAACATCAAGGCATTCTGGGCTCAATTGGTAAAACTGGGTTAACCTTGTTGAGATACAGCGAGGCCAATATTGTCGCCGTCATTGATGGCGAATCGGCGGGACAGTCGCTACCAGAACTCACAGGCATTGCCCGAGATGTGCCCATTGTTGCTTCGGTAGAGGCGGCCCTAGCTATGAATCCGGATGTTCTGGCGATCGGGATTGCACCGCCTGGGGGTGCGTTACCTCCGGAGTGGTTTGAGGAACTCCGTCGCGCCGTTTCTGCGGGATTATCGATTGTGAATGGGTTGCATACCCCTTTAAATCATCATCCGGAACTGCCGTTTCCGTTACGGGAGGGACAGTGGATTTGGGATGTCCGACAGGAACCCACGGGACTCAAAATCGGCAGTGCTCAGGCGCGGCAACTGACTTGTCCCCGGGTGTTGGCAGTGGGGACGGATATGGCGATCGGGAAAATGTCTACTTGTTTGGAAATTCATCGTCTCGCCAAACAGCGCGGGTTGCGATCGCAATTTGTGGCAACGGGTCAAGCGGGGTTGATGATTGCCGGTGCAGGAGTGGCCCTGGATGCGGTGCGGGTAGACTTTGCTGCGGGGGCGGTGGAACAAGCGGTGATGCAATGTGCAACAGATTGTGACTTGATTTTGGTGGAGGGACAGGGGTCTTTGTTTCATCCCGGTTCTACGGCGACTTTACCCTTGTTGCGCGGCAGTCAGCCAACTCACTTAGTTCTGGTGCATCGGGCGGGACAAACTCATATTAAAAACCATCCTCATGTGCCGATTCCCCCCTTGTCCGAGGCGATCGCCTTGTATGAAGGGGTGGCTAGTGCTGCGGGGGCTTTGACTCCCTCCCGGATGGTAGCAGTCGCCCTCAATTCTCGGGATTTAGATGAGGCGGCCTCCCGAGAGACGATTCAGCAAATTGAAGCGGAAACCGGACTCCCCTGCACGGATCCCGTCCGTTTCGGTCCAGAGAAATTGCTCGATGCCATTTTAGCCCCCTAGTTCCCGGGGAAAATATCCCCACCCTATTACCCTTCGGAAGATGGGTTTTAAATCTATCTAGAGAGGGATTCGGACTGTTTACCCTAGGGATAAACTATGGCAATACAACTCGGTGAGGCAGTTGACCCTCTGTACCCTAGTCAAGTTATCTTTAAATTACTCCCCGTGCGATCGGCTAAACTTTCCCCGTATCCCCTACAAAACCCTAGAGAAATCCACATAAATTATACCCCAATCCAGTTATCAAATCAAGAGTTGGCTTGAGTTATCAACTCCCTAATTTTAAAAACATGGGAGTGAATTTATCGGTAAATTATCCAATAAATTTAATCAGGTAAATTTTCGGGCGATCGGCTAAAAACTCAACTTCAGCCTAGGGGTATATCGAAAGGAAGAAATAAACCCAACCAGAGAAAGATATCTCCAGATTTGTTCGTGAGTTATATTTTGATTAACCCTTTGAACGCGCTTTCTTTTTTTATAAGTCTTTATCGCGTTTTCGTTTGGATGAAGTCCATCAAGGATTCTCTTAAATCCCCCTATCCCTAAGCATCGGGAGTCGGGGGAAGAATTTAATGGTGAGAGTGAATCCGACTGCTGTACCTCATTTCAGTGAAATTGGCTAGACTCTTTCGGCTCAGATCTGGAGAGTCTATATCTATATACCGGCTGGCTTTTAGAAAAATTTTTCTTAAAGGTTTGAAGACAGATATATTTGGCTAAACCATCCTAAACATACAGAGTTAAAAAAGATGAATCAGATTCCCACCTATCAGGACACCCCAACTCGCGTCACCCTATCTCGAGTAGGGAGTCTGGAGTTAAATGCTTCAGAACAGATTGACATTCCAGCCTATCAGTCTCCCATAAGGCCCGAGCAAAGCGTTTCTACCGGCGACCTGTTATTAGTACCGCTTTCCTTTGCCGCAGTGGTCTGGGTCGTGCTGTTTGTCATGCACTTTAATTTTTGGAAATCAGTTCGGAGTCGCCTCTCCAACTTACCTACAGTGAGTCAATTACCCTGCACAAATTGTAAATATTTTAAAAATAATCCTTACCTAAAATGTGCTGTGCAACCGGATAAAGTTTTGCGTACTGAAGCCACGGAATGTCCGGACTACTCCAGTAATGAAGAAGTGATGAATTAAGACGAGATACAGCAGCCAAATTTCGGAACCCTCGATAGGGAACCTCAATGATTTATGAACTCTGTCAAGGTGGTAAATCTAATAAAGAAAAATCGTTGTTTCATGTAGGGGTTTGGTCTCCAAACCCTCCCCCCCAATGTAGGGGTTTGGTCTCCAAACCCTCTTTCTCCTCTCTACTTTACCACCACTGACGATTTCCTTCATCATCGGTTCGGGCTTGTCGAATGACATCAGAAATTTCTTCTGCATCTTTGACATGATGAAGGGCTTCCTGATTGCCTTCTTCATCTTCTACGATAAAATAGGTCGGAACCTGAATATGGTCTCCTGTAATATCGGGAGAATCTACCGCCAGTTGTTTAGCTTTCTCTTCAATGGTTTGCTTTTCATCGGCAATGCGATCGCCGGGATTAGCTGTTCGTCTTTGGTCAATACTTTTGTAGTCGCTCATAAAACCTCTATGTTTTGTTGTTTCAACTTTTTTATTAATGTAAAAAAGAGTAGAAAATTTCCACAAGTTTTGGAAAAAATCTGGAAATACAGTGATAAAAATGTCCGGTTTCCTATGGATTTTTACTATCCCGGGGCAATCGATTCTCCCTTGCGGTTGGAATATTGCCTACCTAAAAAGGGTGTGGGATAGGGCCATCTCACTTGAAAGGGTTGGCATTCAACACTTTATTTGAATTGCTCAATTATTTAGATGATTAACATGGGATGCCTCATGAATTCTGCAACAGGATCGGAGTAACTTATGCTCTAATCCTATCTAATAGCAAGAGAATATTCATCTTTCTAAGGTTACATTTTATTTGCTTATTTTTTCTGTGATGTAACCGGCCATTTTAAAGGAGAAAACTGGGTGCTACATGAGATAGATAAAATATCTCACTCCTGAGATAGATAAACGCTCCACAAGCTCTCTCAGTGAGTAGATGCAATTTGGGATGAGACCTCGTGCAGAATAAGCCGCACTGATGCATCCAAACCGATAACCCGAGTCAGGGAACTCCGGATGATAAAATCGAACCTTCAATACCGTTTTAGAATAGACAGCGCCTTGTTTTTCCGGTCAAGCAAGGGAGGGTCTGTTTTGGGGGGACACCCACCCCAATTTGTAGCTAAGACCCAAAAAAAAACGCCAGGACCCACCATCCCGATCGCAATCCCACCCAACCCCCGATGGATGCTGATGGTGGTTGGGTGGCATGGTGAGTGAGCCTCTCAGGCTCCGCTTTCACTCAGCTATCAGGAGACATCAGACAAGCAAAATTGGTCGAGGAGCCTGGTGCCGGTGGAAAAAATTCCTACCGCTCTCTTCTGACAAAAACCCAATTCCAATGGCTCATCGCTAGTTTGCGGCAGCTCGGGAAACTTGAAGGATACAGCAAAATTTGCTAACACCAGGCATAGGGCTAGACTTAAGAAGGCTCGGCATTTTCTCAGCTCTTTATCGAGTTCATCTACCATGATTCTAGCTCCGCAACTCTTCTAATCCTTTAAAAAGACTCTAACTTGAACTATCGATGAATGAGCCGTTTTTAACCCCCAGGGGGCGGCATCATGGATCCAACGAAATCGGGGTTCAAAATTTTTCTATAAATTTGAACCTACAGAAAATATATCCTCAATCTCTCGCTACATCCTCTCCCTTTAGTATGAAGTATTATATACCCTTTTTTAGGGAAAGCACAGGCGTGACTCAATGAAAGAAACCCCCCTCGGGCAAGCCTTGATTTAGTACCTGTTCGGCGATCGCCCCTGGAGAGGACCCCCGACCCGACCTTCTTGGGATAGGGTCGAGTAGATTAAGGGATGGACCTAAAAAAATGGGCCCAAATTTTTTATCCACAGCCCCTTGACAAATCAATACACCAGAGAAACACGGTAGGGCTGGTAGCCTCGTGTCTTCAGACCGAGGTGGAAAGCCCACGCGAGCGGTTTTAACCGCCTATCGCATTTTTCCGCAAAACTCTACCCTTATAGAATATCATTGGGCAAAGGCAAGTTTTCTGGACAATGATATGCTACCCAAATTCGGTGAAAAACCGGCAACGGTGGCAGTCAAGCAGAAAACGTGTAAGTTGTTTAGAGCTGGAACGCTTGGATATATCAATGCCGGCTGTAATGGCGCTGCCAATATCCTTCGTAACCTAAACGTAAAGGGAAAGTTCAAATCTAATTTGAGCGGACTTATTAGAGGCACAATGAGCAGTGCCCATCAGACTTAGGCTTTGGTCTAAGGCTGTGCAAGAATCCCC
>NZ_JAFLQW010000480.1 GCF_017313335.1 Phormidium pseudopriestleyi FRX01
TGACCCCTTCAGTAGTAGAAAGTAGAGTGGGCACTGCCCACCTTCATCTGGTAGAAAGTAGTAGAAAGTAGGGTGGGCACTGCCCACCTTCATCTGGTAGTCACCAACTCGTCGGTGGGCAGTGCCCACCCTACAATTACTATGTAGGGGCGCTTCGCGAAGCGCCTCTACAGCGGAGGGATTGATCCCCCGCAATCCTCAACCCAACCTCAACCACACTTTTCCGTTTTCCGCATCGCCCCTAACAGGGTAGAAACAAACACACAGCGCTGTTTATTGCTGTTACTATTGCGGAGGCGAACCGTCACCCGTCCCAGACGACCATTGGAGTTGCCTTTATGATTGAATTGCATTCGCCACGCCCCATTTGTAGAGTATCGATAAAGGGTGGTTTTGCTCTCTTCAATGGTGACAAAAGAGTTGAGATTTTGCCAGTGCTGATCAGTGGGTTCAACCGAGGCCGGATGAATCGCCCATTGAGCTACATCATCCCACTCTCGGAAACTGGCTTGATAGGTAATTTTTTGGTGAGTGGCTTTGGTTTTAGCATTTAAAAGCGCACTGTAAACTTCATTTTGACCTGCATTGAGGCGAGTATTATTCAACCAACTGATCCAACTTGGAATACCGATCGCCGCTAAAATACCGATAATCAAAACAACAATTAAAACTTCGAGTAAAGTGAATCCGGTGGTCGTTGAGTTGCGAAACCGACCCCTGATTTGATGGGTTAATTGCATCACTTATCACCCTGATTAATGTATGAAAATAAAATAAACCCTCACGGGATAAATTGGAAGGATTTTTAATATTTTTTTACAATTGTGATGAAGATGCAGGGGTATATTAGGGACAACAGCGATTCACTCCTAACGAGGGACTCCTCTAATCACAATCAGCCCCTTGCGCTTTACGGACTGTTCCTAAAAGGGTCTGAACTATCACGCATCTTTTTTGTCCACCGCCATTTTGAAGAGATATCAGCATTGTCCCAGTGTTTTCAGTCTCACCTCTATCATTAAAGCTAATGGTCGTACTGGATGGATCAATGATGAGTCGGTCTTCTTCAATATTCTGCCAGAGGGTGGGCTCAGTCTCGTCTGGATGTACGGCCCACTGGACTTTCGATGTAGGGTTATCTTGCTTAACGGTAACTTGCCTCGTAGTCTTATTCACTAGGGCCTGCCGTTGTGCATCCCGAACGGCCAAGGCAATTGCATCTTGTGCCTTGCTCAGACGGCTGTTATTCACCATCGTTATCCAACTTGGGCCACCAATAGCCGCCAAAATACCAATGATAAAGACCACAATTAACACTTCTAACAGGGTAAACCCTTGGGCAGTCTGTGCGGCAAAAGTTCGACCCTCACGGGAGGACTGCCCTCTCTTCCAATGTTTGAATAAATCGATAGGTTGGTTCATAATTATTATTGGTTTTATATAACTTCTAAAGTCACTGATTTAGGGAAAAAATGTTAGACCTGCTAATTTCTCTGGGAAACCTTTCAGCTAGTTCTACCTACTAGGAGGACGACGGTTTAATACTGTAAGAGCTTGGACTCGTCGCTCAAAACTGGGAAGATAGCCTGTATTTCTGGAGTCTGGCTGTCCCGCTCTGGTGGCAGCGTTGCCTCGTAAAAAGAGAATCGCATCTTGAGAAACCTCTGAACTGAAAGAGCGAGCGCAAGCATAAAAGCTATCATTCAACGGATTTGTTGTAGGATTTGGAGGCATGGCTAATTTATAATCTGGATCGGGACATTGTGGCGCATTCACCCCCTGATAATCTAATCCATCAACCAATACAGCGCTAGATTTCCCCGCATTACCCCAATTAATGTTAGCGACGGGTTCCCACTCCCGAAATTCATCGCCAGAACTTGGTCTTACTGGGATAACACTTGGTGCTACTGGGGGGCTTCTATATTCCGGGGTTTCAGTTAACGTGGCAAAGTCACTATATTGTTTCATCTCATATCTGATGATTCGAGCTGCCCCTTCCTGCCAAATTTCATCGGGTTTATTTTCTCTAACCCCGTAAATTACTAAATTGTAAGTTTGTAGATTGCGAAGAACTAATCTGCAATCTGGGCTAGGGTGATTGGCACAAGGGTTGGAATCCGGTGGTAATGCCAGATCTTGTACCTTAATGGGAGTAGCTTTCCAGAAAGCTATGACGGGTTGTACCTTATCACCTAAGTTTAGCTTAGCAAGAGGAGGAAATTTATCTTGGTTGTAAATGAAAACTGCTTGTTGAATTTCTGAGGCAATATAATCAAGGGCTTGATTCATTTCTTGCTGCACTTGGCTCTTGGCAGTTTCCTGCTTTTCGGTGCCAAGCAGACTCACCACTAATGCCAACATCCCATAGGTGATCATGCCACCCACTAGGATTGCCATCAACAGTTCCATCAAGGTAAAGCCTGATTCGGGCTGGGGTTGATGCAAAGAGGCAAGGTGTCGTTTTAGGCGTTTGTTAATTTTGTTAATAACCATTACTTTTTTCCATGAAATCTCAAAGAATCGGAGAGGGAAAGTATCTACCCTGCTATTAGGTTCTACAGATTAGAGGTAGATTTTTTCCCTTCTATATTTTCACGATGGCTTAACCTTAACGGTGGGTTCTGGATTGATTCTCACAAGGGCGATCGCAACGAAATGGGAATTGATTATTCTTTCAATAGATCTCTGTATTTTTCAGCTGACAGTCCATCGGGCAGGTCACTGACGATCAGGGGTGCATATTGCACAGCTAGAGGTGCAGAACCCATATTATTGGCCGCTGAGAATGCTAAAGATGCCGGGTTTTTCGTCAGAGTGCCGCCACCAGAGAAAGCACCTGCTGTGTAAACTCGCACCCCCACCCATAAGGCTACAGGCACTCCGTTTGTGTCATCCTGCCGGTTGGTGATAAAGGTTTGAATGCCAAAATTTGAATCTGCCTCCAGACAGGCGGTGTCGGCTGCCGTCGGTGGGGAGTTGCTTTTACAGGTGCTTGTTGTTCCCGTTGGGGCCGCAGCCCCTTGGGGGCGATTGCCCGTAGCTAGTGGGGGCAGTTGCTGTTTTAATTGCACCAGCTTTGTTGCATCCTGTTCTGCTGCCAGAGCTTCGAGTAAAACCCGTACTCGGTCTACTTCCCCCTGGGCCAGGTGCATGGCCTTCTCCGCGTTGTGAGCGCGGACCCGGGCGGCCATCGACAACATAATTGGCGGGGTGACTGCGGTGATCGCCATAGTAAATATGATGATCGCCGCGAGGCACTCAATCAGGGTTAAGCCAGATTCGGTTGATTTAAACTGCGATCGTCGTTGCATCGTAACCTCCGTCTAGTTGCAAGGGAAATTAACTTCCTGGCGTAACAGACAAATGTAAGGATCATCCGCTGGGGGCTCACGATAGAACTCATTGCGTTCATCACTGAGGGCTTGCATCTTGTTAGATGCAGGACCTGGAGGCATATATTGGAGCCCCACATCATAACCCCATAGCCGATTCGGAGCCATATAATAGAAGATATTTTCTGGTCCCCCGTTGCTGCCCACATTAGAAGCACCCCAATTGGTTTTTCCAGGTACAGGTATTGCCCCGGGTTCCCAAGCATCATGTTCATAAGGTCCGGTCGCGTAGTTACTGAAGTTAAGCTGAATGAATGACCCCAGGATATATAGATTCTTTTTGTCCCAATCTTCGAGCATTCGCGGGAAGTTATGCAAACCGCCATTACTTTGGTCTTGGCGACTAGGGACCACCCCGTTAACCAGGACTGCATTCACCCAAGTATTTTGGGGAGTTGGAATCAGAGGTTTGCCGCTACTCCAAGGAGGCGAAGTATTAAATCGGTAGTAATTTCCCGTATATGGACCGGCA